>NZ_QPFC01000939.1:0-1193 GCF_003427465.1 Nocardiopsis sp. TNDT3
AGTACACCGCCTCACACTCACCCGACGGCGGGTCGGTCGGATCAGGATCCGGGCCGGGGCCGGGGTCGCCGCCGAGCGCCTCGTGGATCGACCAGTAGGCGGGCTTGGGCTCGTAGTTCTCGTCGATGGGCAGCGCCGCGCCCTGGCCCGGGAAGGTACCGGGAACCCAGGAGTGGGCGTCGGTGACGCCCCACACGATCACACCCGAGCACCCGTCGACCGCGTAGCAGGCGTTGACCACCTGCTCGTAGTCCCTGGCCTGCTGCTCCAGTTTCTGCTGGGTGACGGGCAGCTGGATGCGGATGTCCAGCTCGGTGATCATCACCTCCAGGCCCAGGTCCACGAAGCGCTGGATGTTCTGCTGGACGCTGGAGGGGACCTGCCCCGCGATGAGGTGGCCCTGGAAGCCGATGCCGTCGATCGGCACGCCCTGCGCCAGCAGGTCCCGGACCAGGTCGTAGTAGGCGTCGCTCTTGGCGTTGATCCCGTCGATGTTGTAGTCGTTGATGAACAGGCGGGCGTCGGGGTCGGCCCGGTCGGCCATCCGGAAGGCCTCCGCGATGAAGTCCTCCCCCAGCGTCCGGTAGAAGACCGAGTCGCGGAACCGGGCGTCGTCCCCGATGGGCTCGTTGACCACGTCCCAGGTGGCGATGTCGTCGCGGTAGCGCCCCACGGTGGTGCTGATGTGGGTGTCCATGACGTCCAGCAGCTGGCCCTCGGTGAAGGTGCCGTCCCTCACCCACGAGGGCAGCTGGCTGTGCCACACCAGCGTGTGGCCGTGGATCAGCTGGTCGTTCTGCTGGGCGAAGTCCACGATGCGGTCGGCGTTGGTCCAGTTGAACTGTCCGGGCTGGGGCTGGACGGTCTCCCACTTGAGGTCGTTCTCGTGGGTGACGGAGTTGAACTCGGTCGCGGCGGTCTGCGCGTAGGCCGCCTGGTTCAGGTGCTGCGGCGCGACCGCGGTGCCCATGCGCAGCCCGCGCTGGTCGGCGAGTTCGCGCAGGGTGGCCTGTTGGGCCCGGGCCGCCTCCTGCGCCGTGAGCGCGGTGTCCTCGGCGTGGGCGGCGGCGGTCAGGCCGCCCGTGACCAGGCTGAGGGCGAGGGCGACCGCGGCCGCGGCCCCTCCCCGGAGCCGTCTTCGCCCCTTGGTGACCAACATGGTGCTCCTTTCTTCTGTGGGGGTCGGGGGGGGG
>NZ_QPFC01000101.1:0-2873 GCF_003427465.1 Nocardiopsis sp. TNDT3
CACGTCGCGTGCGGGGGCCTTCGTCGTTTCCGGGGGCGGCGCGCTCGGCGGACATTTGACAGCACCATACCCCCAAGGGGTATGTTGAGTGCATCGGAGACCGGTCCCAGCAGGACCGGTACAGCACACATGCCCCAGGAGGCGAAATGGCTGCCACCAGCACCGCTGTTTACACCGTTGACGGCATGAGCTGCGGACACTGCGTCAACTCCGTCACCGAGGAGGTCAGCGGGGTCGCGGGGGTCACCGACGTCAAGGTCGACCTCGACAGCAAGAAGGTGACCGTCACCAGCGACGGCCCGGTCGACGACGCGTCGGTCCGCGCCGCCATCGACGAGGCCGGGTACGAGGTGCGCGGCTGACGCGCACACCGGACCCCGCGGTCCGGACGGGAACGGCGCACCGCCGACCCCGGCCCGCGGGGGAGTTCCGGCGCGCGGGCGGGACGTCCGCCCGCACCGGGCTCCGGGGCCGCCCGGCCCCGGAGCGCAGGACCGTCCACGAGAGCACGGGGACGTCACGGAGGACCGAGGAAGGGCTATGAGCAGCAGCGCAGCCGCGGCGGGCCGGGCCGACACCGCACCGGTCGAACTGGACATCGGCGGCATGACCTGTGCCGCCTGCGCCAACCGGGTCGAGAAACGGCTCAACAAGCTCGACGGGGTCACCGCCACCGTCAACTTCGCCACCGAGAGGGCCCGCGTCTCCTTCGACGGCACGCCCACCCCGGTGGAGGACCTCGTCGCCCAGGTCGAGAAGGCGGGCTACACCGCCACCGTCCCCCGGGCCGAACCCGAGACGGCCGAGGACGCCGCGGAACCCGCCGACCCCGCCCGCGCGCTGCGCGACCGGGTGATCGTCAGCGCGGTCCTGTCGGTACCGGTCATCGCGATGGCGATGATCCCCGCCCTGCAGTTCACCCACTGGCAGTGGGCCTCGCTGACCCTGGCCGCGCCCGTGGTCGTCTGGGGCGCGCTGCCCTTCCACGTCGCCGCCTGGAAGAATCTCAGGCTGGGCAGCGCCACCATGGACACGCTGGTCTCCCTCGGGGTGTCGGCGGCGTTCCTGTGGTCGCTGTACGCGCTGTTCCTCGGGACCGCGGGCATGCCGGGGATGACCCACCCCTTCGAGTTCACCGTCGCCCGCGGCGACGGGTCGGGCAACATCTACCTGGAGGTGGCCGCCGGGGTCACCACCTTCATCCTCCTCGGCAAGTACTTCGAGGCCCGCTCCAAGAGGCGCGCGGGCGCCGCCCTGCGCGCCCTGCTCGAACTCGGGGTCAGGGAGGCCACCGTCCTGCGCGGCGCGGACTCCCGACAGGAGTCGGTGCCCGTGGACCGGCTCGTCGTCGGCGACCGCTTCCTCGTCCGGCCGGGGGAGAAGGTGGCCACCGACGGCGTGGTGGAGGAGGGCACCTCCGCCGTGGACATGAGCATGCTCACCGGTGAGTCGGTGCCGGTGGAGGTCGCCCCCGGCGACTCCGTGGTCGGCGCGACCGTCAACGCGGGCGGGCGCCTCGTCGTGCGCGCCACCCGGGTCGGCTCGGACACCCAGCTCGCCCAGATGGCGCGCCTGGTGGAGGAGGCCCAGAACGGCAAGGCCGAGGTCCAGCGCCTGGCCGACCGCGTCTCCGGGGTCTTCGTCCCGATCGCCATCCTCGTCGCGCTCGCCACGCTCGTCGTCTGGCTCGTGCTGGGGGCGTCCGCCCCGACCGCCTTCACCGCCGCGGTCGCGGTGCTCATCATCGCCTGCCCGTGCGCCCTGGGCCTGGCCACGCCCATGGCCCTGATGGTGGGCACCGGGCGCGGCGCCCAGCTGGGCATCCTCATCAAGGGCCCCGAGGTGCTGGAGGACACCCGGCGCGTGGACACGGTCGTGCTGGACAAGACCGGCACCGTCACCACCGGCCGGATGACCCTGACCGGCGTGTTCACCGCCGAGGGCGAGGACGAGGACGAGGTCCTGCGCCTGGCCGGGGCGCTGGAGAACGCCTCCGAGCACCCCATCGCGCGGGCGGTCGCCGCCGGGGCCGCCGACCGCGTGGGCGCGCTCCCGTCCCCCGGGGACTTCGCCAACGCCGAGGGCCTGGGAGTCCGGGGGACCGTCGGGGGCCGCGCCGTGGCCGTCGGCCGGGTCGCGCTGCTGGAGGAGGACGGCGCCGTTCTGCCCGAGCGGCTGGCCGCCGCCCTCGCCGACGCCGAGGCGGAGGGCCGCACCGCCGTGGCGGTGGGCTGGGAGGGCCGCGTCCGGGGCGTGCTGGTGGTCGCCGACACGGTCAAGCCCACCAGCGCCGAGGCCGTGCGCAGGTTCCGCGAGCTGGGGCTCACCCCGATCCTGCTCACCGGGGACAACCGTGCGGTGGCCCGTGCGGTGGCTGACCAGGTCGGCATCGACGAGGTGGTCGCCGAGGTCCTGCCCCGCGACAAGGTCGAGGTCGTGCAGCGGTTGCAGGGCGAGGGGCGCACGGTGGCGATGGTCGGCGACGGGGTCAACGACGCCGCCGCCCTGGCCCAGGCGGACCTGGGGCTGGCGATGGGCACGGGGACGGACGTGGCCATCGAGGCCAGCGACCTGACCCTGGTGCGCGGCGACCTGCGCGCCGCCGCCGACGCCATCCGCCTCTCCCGCAGGACCCTCAGCACCATCAAGGGCAACCTGTTCTGGGCCTTCGCCTACAACGCCGCCGCGATCCCGCTGGCGGCGGCGGGGCTGCTCAACCCCATGATCGCCGGAGCCGCCATGGCCTTCTCCAGCGTCTTCGTCGTCAGCAACAGCCAGCGGCTGCGCCGGTTCCGCCCGCTGGCGCGGGACGGGGCCGCCGACTCCTGACCGGCGTACCGGAGGACGGAGGGGGGAGGGGCGCGGGGAGCATC
>NZ_QPFC01000940.1:0-5656 GCF_003427465.1 Nocardiopsis sp. TNDT3
CGGGTGGCCCTGCTCGGGCCGCGCCCGAGCGCAGGACCCCGTGCAGGAGCGCGCACAGCCGGGCGTCGCGCGGCCCGAGCAGGGCCACCCGGTCGCCGCGGCCCAGGCCCCGTGCGGCCAGGCGGGCGGCGACCCGTTCGGCGGCGGCGTCGAGGTCGCGGTAGCTGAGGGAGCGCACGCCGTCGGTCAGCGCCGTACGGAGCGGGTGCGCCCGACTCCCCTCCGTGAGCATGTCGGGCAGTGTGGGGGTGGATCGCAACACGTGCGTCATCGTCTCCGCTCCGTCTCCGCTCCGTCTCCGCTGTCTGGTTCGCGCGGCCCCGTGGCGGGGGCGTCCGTCACCGTCGGGCCCGGGACCGGCTCCGGAGCCTCATGCCGGGGTGTAGTCGGTGAAGTGCCGAGGTGAGAACAGCTCCGGCCATCCGCCCCGGTCGAGGCCGAGTTCGCGGGCGCGGGTGAGCATGTGCCGCCAGTAGGGCTTGACCGGGCGCCACCGGGCGCCGGTCTGGCAGTAGGAGGCGTCGACGAAGTAGCGGGGGCGGCGGGTCGTCCGCGGGGCGGGCCTGCGCGCGTGGAACAGCGCCGAGTTGAGCAGGACGGTCGAACCGGGCGGGAGCCGGTCGAGGACGGCCTCGCCCGGCAGCTCCGAGGTGCCCAGGTGGGCGCGGGCGGTCTTGTCCGCCTCCTCACGGTGGGACCCGGGCAGGACGGCCAGACTCCCCATGCTCTCGTCCAGGCCCGCCGGGTAGTGCAGGGCGTGCACCATGACCAGGCCCGGGTCCCCGAGGTCGTTGGGCTCGTTGTCGTGGTGCCAGGGCTTGCCCCCGGTGTCCGGGTCGTGCCTGGCGCTGTGCAGGTGGTGGAAGACGAAGGGCGCCTCCAGCAGCTCCGCGATCACCTCCAGCAGCGGGCGGTGGGTGAGGAGTTCGCCGTGGGCGGGCAGCTCCAGTTCCAGGGCCGGGCGGGGGTCGCCCCCCTCCGGGTCGAGGCAGGCGGCTATCGAGCGGTCGCGCAGCCCCTCGTCCACCCAGCGGTCCACCTCGGGGAGGAGCCGGTGGAGGAGGTTCTCGGGCAGGAGGCCGGGGAGGACGAGGTACCCCGACTCGGCGAAGCGCTCTCGTCGCTCGGCCGCGGACACGTCCTGGGACAACGCATGCGTCAAAGTGTCACCCGTGATTCGCGCTTCGGTGGTGGACGACTGCCGGGTCGTCGTGGGGATCGCCGTGCTGGTCCTGTTCCGGGGGTGGGAGGGCGTTCTCGTTTCCCGCCGACCGGGCGCTGGGGTAATGGCGAGGTATTTCCGCGGGAGGGCGGTGTTCCGTGGTCCGACTGCATCAATTTTGCATCCGTTCCCTTCTGTGTCAAGAAGGTCGGAAAAGAATCCCGTGGGGGATGTGCGAACACGTGCGCGCGCGAGGGTCGTGGGAGGTGTGGGGGGGTGTGTCAGCGCTGTTCACGGCGGTTTGCGGGCGCTGCTGCCCCCTGTTGTTGCTGGTGTGGAAAGCGGAGCCAAAATGTATTTTTGTCCCCTTTCTCCCTTCTGGGTCGTGAGGGAAAAGAAGAGGTGCCCGGTTCTCCGGAAAATGGGGGGAATGCGATTTTCCTCGGAGGGCGCGCCGTCATCGGACGCGTGCGCCCCCCGTGTGTTCGTCGCGGTCGGGGGCGACGGATTTCCCCGGTGATCCCTTATGCGCGAAGTGCGCGGCAGGGATGGTCTTTCTGGAAGGGATCCGTATCCGAAAAGCGTGTGTCCCGGACACGGCGTCGGCCCCGCCCCGCGTCGTGCGGGAACGGGGCCGTACGTCCGATCCGGGGCCTCAGCCGTCCGGGGACTCAGTCGCCCGGGGCGTCCAGGGCCCGCTCCAGGGCGTCGCGCACGGTGGCGCCCAGCAGCTCCACCTTGTACCCGGTCGCGGGCAGCGGGGAGCACAGGTCGGCCAGTCCCTCCAGCGCCTCGACCACGCCCCCGTCCAGCGCCCGGCCCGTACGCGCGCCCACCAGGGCGGCCTCCACCTCCGGCAGCCGCAGCGGGGTGCGGGCCACCCCGCCCACGGCCACCGCCGCCGAGGTCACCGGCCCTGACCCCCCGTCCGCCAGGGCCAGGCGTACCACCGCCTCCACCAGCGGCCACTCCGCGCGCGAGCGCCCGGTGGCACGGCGGTAGGCGGACCGCTCACCCGCGGTCGGGACCGGCAGCCCGACCGACACCAGTACCCGGCCGGGCTCCAGCACGTGGTCGCGGGTCGGGTCGGCGGCGTCGTAGAGGTCGGCCACCGCCATCTCGGTCCGCCCCCCGCCCGCCACCAGCACCGACGCGTCGTGGGCCAGCAGCGCCACCGCCAGCGAGGACGGGTGCGGGGCCGCGCACGGGCCCCGGTCCACGACCACCCCGTACAGATGGTCGCCCCCGCGCGCCGGGCAGGAGTCCCCGCCCGTCTGGAAGCAGTCGAAGGCCGGGTTGCGCAGGTACCAGCACCGGTTGCGCTGGAGCAGGTTGCCGCCCAGCGTCGCGGCGTTGCGCACCTGCGGCGTGGCCAGCGCCCGCGCCGTGGCCGCCAGCGCCGGATAGGCCGCCGCCAGCGCGGGGTCCGCGGACAGCTCGGCGACGCCGGTCAGCGCGCCCACCCGGGCCGAGCCGTCGGGGCGCCACTCCACCCCGCGCAGTTCGCGCACCCCGGTCAGGTCGACCACGGGCGCGGGCTCCAGGACCCCCGAGGCCAGGCACGCCGTCAGGTCGGTGCCCCCGGCGCGCGGACGGGCGCCCGTGCCCTCCAGCCGGGTCAGGGCCTCCTCCAGCCCCGCGGGGCGTGTGGTCGCGGTCAACGCAGTCCCTCCAGCAGTCGGTCCGGGCGGATGGGCAGGTCCAGGGGGCGCCAGCCGGTGGCGTCGTGCACGGCGTTGGCCACGGACGCGGCCACGCCCACCAGGGAGATCTCGCCCAGGCCCACCCCCGCGCCCGCGGCGTGCTCGAAGCCCTCCTGGTGGAAGTGCACCTCGGTCTCGGGGACGTCGCCCATCCCCGGGAGCCGGTAGTCCTCCAGGTTGTCGGTGAGCACCACCCCGGTGACCGGGTCGTGTCGGCGCTCCTCGAAGAGCGCGTACCCCACGCCCTGCACCACGGCGCCCTCGGCCTGGTTGCGGGCCAGCCGCTCGGCGTACACGCGGCCCACCGCCAGCCCCGCCCAGCAGCGGGTGGGGCGCACCCGGCCCAGCAGGGTGTCCACCTCCACCTCCATCACGTGCACGGCGCCGGTCATGCCCCGGCCCACGGCCAGGTCGTCCATGTTCGGGGTGAGCGCGCCCCGGCGGTCCCGGCCCCTCTCACCGACCACCCGCACCCCCTCGGCGGCGGCCAGGGCGTCCTTGAGGGCGTGCTCGGGGATGGGCCCCGAGGCGGGAACCCCCGGCTCGCGTTCGCGCAGCTCGGCGCGGAGCCGGTCGGCTGCGTCGGCGGCGGCGGGGCCCATCGAGGTGGTGGTGCGGCTGCCGAAGGAACCGGTGCCGTGCACCGAGGAGCTGTCACCGATCTCCACGCGCACGTCGGCGGCGGACATCCCCAGCCGCTCGGCGACCACCTCGCCCAGGACCGTGCGGATCCCGGTGCCGATGTCCTGGGTGGCGGAGCGCACCACCACCGCGCCGTCGCGGACCGACAACTCGACCTTCGCGCTCGGGCCCATGAGGTAGAGCCAGTTGGAGGCGGCGACGCCGACCCCGCGCCGGAACCGGCCGGTGCGGGCACCGCGCGGGCGCTCGCGCCACAGCTCCAGGGCGGCGGCCCGTTCGTACAGCGCCCGGCGCCTGTGGTTGCCGTCCCACCGGCGGCGCAGGGACAGGGGGTCCTCGCCCAGCCGGTGGGCCATCGTGTCCACGGCCTGCTCCACGGCCCAGGACATCGGGGCGCCGCCGGGGGCGCGCATGGGCGCCCCCGGCGGGCGGTGGGTGACCACGTCGAAGTCGCGGGCCCGGCGCGGCGAGCGCCCGTACATCAACAGCCCGAAGACGGCCGTGGTGGAGCCCACCGAGACGCCGCCGTCACCGTGGGAGTCCACGGTCAGCGCCGCCAGGTCCCCGGAGTCGTCGGCCAGCAGCGCCACCCGGGTGCGGGTTCCGGGGCGGTGCCCGGCGTCGGTGAGCTCCTCGGCGCGGTCGAAGGACACGCGCACCGGGGCGTGGGCCAGCCGGGACAGTTCGGTCGCGGCGACCATGTCGACCGACAGGCCGGCCTTGGCGCCGAATCCGCCGCCGACGTACTCGCTGAGCACGTGCACCCGCTCGGGCGACAGCTTCCAGCGCTCGGCGGCCTTCTGGGCGACCTTGGACACCGCCTGGGTGGACGCGCGCAGGGTCAGCGAGCCGTCGCGGTCCCAGGAGGCCACGCACACGTGGGGTTCCAGCGGGCTGTGCACCTGCACGGCGGTGGTGTACTCCTGGGCCACCAGGCGCGGATCCCGGCGTTCGGCGGCCGTGCGCAGGCGCCGCACCGCGGTCGCGCCGCGCCAGCCGACGGTGGTGGGACCGCGCGTGTTGCCGTCCCAGCGGCCCGGGAGGCCGGGGCCCTCGGCGTTGGAGGGGGCGGCCTGGCGCTCGGCGCGCGTGGGGTAGACACGCGGGGCGTCCTGCGCGCGCGCCTCCTCGACACCGAGCACGGAGGGCAGGGGTTCGTAGTCCACCCGCACGGCACGGGCGGCGGCGCGGGCCAGGGCCGCGGTGGGCGCGGCCACGGCGGCGATGGGCTGGCCGACGTAGCGCACCGTGCGCTCCTCGCCCAGCAGGTCGGTGAAGACCGGGTTCGGGTCCACGGGCTGTCCGGGCCCGGGGCGGCGGGCGGCCGCGCTCCGCGCTCCGCCGGGGTCGACGGCGCGCACCCGCGCGTGGGCGTGTGCCGAGCGCACGATCACCCCCTCCCAGGTGCCATCGGGGGCCAGGTCGGCGCTGAAGCGGGCCCGGCCGGTGACCTTGGCCAGGGCGTCCGCGCGCGGCGGCGCCTGCTCGGGTTCGGTGTCGAACTCACCCGCGCAGGCGGCGTCCACGGCGGCGAAGATCCCCTCGTAGGCGCCGCAGCGGCACAGGTGCCCGGCCAGGGCGTCGGCCACGCGGTCGCGGCCGGGGCGGACGTCGCCGTGCTCGGCGCGCCAGGAGTCGACGAAGGCGGAGGCCTCCACCACGAACCCGGGCGTGCAGTAGCCGCACTGCATCCCGTCGTGGGCGGCGAAGGCGCGCTGTACGGGGTGGTCGCCGCCCAGGCCCTCCACGGTGGTGACCTCGCGGCCCTCCAGCCGGTCGGCGGGCAGCAGGCACGAGGCGGTGGGCGCGCCCTCCACCAGGACGGTGCAGGCGCCGCAGACCCCGGTCCCGCAGGCGATCTTGGTGCCGGTCAGGCCGAGGCGGTCGCGGATGTGCTCGGCCGCCGTGGTGTCGGGGGAGTCGGGGGCGGGGGAGGAGACGCCGTTGACTCGAACATTCATGGGGTGGCTTCCCTCGATGTGAAGTTGACATTGTCAACTTAGGGGCGGCGCCGAACGCTGTCAACGAGCCACCGGGCCCCGCGCGGCCGCGACTTCCGGCCCTGGCGGCTCCGTGGCTGCTCCGGGCACGCGCGGCCCCGGCCGGTCCACGGCGAAAAAAAGGGGGAGGCCGGGCCGCCCCTCGGCGG
>NZ_QPFC01000941.1:0-2639 GCF_003427465.1 Nocardiopsis sp. TNDT3
GGCCGTGGCGGGCCCGGTTCCCGCGTCCCTCCGGTGGACCGGCGGGGTCACGTGAACGTGTCGCGCTCACCGACGGCGGGTCCGTGACTGTAGGGCCTCACCTGTTCGTCCCGCGGCACGTCGGGGTAGGTCGGCAGCTGGTCGGGCTCCGGCGCCGCGACCGCCGCCGCGCCCGGGTGGGCGAGCTGTTCCCGCATCCTGCTCCTGACGGTGGAGCGGAGCTGGGGAAGCGCCGCGTAGAGCTTGTCGCCGGGACAGCCCGTCGCGTTGAAGTCGCGGTGGCCGACGATGGCCTCGTCGGGGTCCAGCCGGTAGGCCAGGCACAGCCAGGCGCAGGTGTCGGCCAACGACTCCAACAGGAGCGCGGGCGGGGTCGCCGAGGTGTAGGTGCCCTCGTTCTCGATCCCGATCGCGTGCTCGTTGTGGTTGGCGGTGTGCGCGCCGAGCACGTGGTGTCCCGCGCTGACGGCCTGCAGGCTCTGGTCGCGCCCCTCCATGATGTGGCCGCCGCGGCTGATGGTGAACTGCTGCCCCATGTCGCTCCACCCGTTGGTGTCCATGTGGTACCGCTGGATGGAGCGCGACAGCGACGCGGCGTGCGAGGTCGAGGTGTCGGACGCGTTCGCCGTGGCGGTGTGGTGCACGACGATGTGCGTGGCCCCGCGGCGCACGACCTCGATCTTGTTCTTCGGAGCGCGCGCCCCCCAGTCGGCGCGCGTGTACACCTTGGGTCGCGTGGCCGCGGAGGCCCGGTCCACGGCGGGGATCCCGGCGATCCCGCCGAGGAGCACTCCCCCGGCGGCGAGGGCGGTCCCCCGCAGAACGGTCCTGCGGTCCACCCGTGTGTGTCGGCCCGGCTCGTCTCTTCTTTCCACGGTCATGGCTCTGCGTCCTCTCCGTGCTGGGTGGTGCAACGTACGACACCAACACAGAGAACACGATAGATTACAAAGAGTAATCAAAGGGTTGTCTGTCGGCCAGGCGTGTCAGGAGAACCGAGCGAGAACGCGGACCGCCTCCGGGGGGTCGGGCCGCGGGGGAAGCACCGGGGGTGCGACGCAGATCTCGGGGAGCCCGGAGAAACAGCGGGGCCCCGCCTCCCGGAAGGGAGACGGGGCCCGACGTGCACGGCGTCGGTCAGGAACCGACGACGTCCAGCTTGATCGTCGCGGAGACCTCGGGGTGCAGGCGGACCTGGACCTTGTGGCTTCCGACGGCCTTGATCGGGTTCTTGATCTCGATCCGGCGCTTGTCCAGTTCGGGACCACCGGTCGCCTTGACGGCGTCGGCGATGTCCGCGGGCGTGACCGAACCGAACAGGCGGCCACCCTCGCCGGCGCGCTGCTTGAGGCGCACGGTGAGCGCGTTGACGCGGCCAGCGACCTGCTGGGCCTCGTCGAGCGTGCGGATGTCACGCGCGGAGCGCGCGCGCTGGATCAGGTCGATCTGCTTCTGACCGCCGCGCGTCCACCGGATGGCGAACCCGCGGGGCAGCAGGTAGTTGCGACCGTAGCCGTTCTTCACCTCGACGACATCGCCGGGGGCTCCGAGACCGTTGACCTCGTGGGTCAAAATCAGCTTCACGACAAAAACCTCCCTCGGATATCGCCGTTAGCGGGCGGTGCTGGTGTAGGGCAGCAGGGCCACCTCGCGCGCGTTCTTGATCGCGGTCGCGACGTCGCGCTGGTGCTGGGTGCAGTTACCCGTGACGCGGCGGGCGCGGATCTTGCCGCGCTCGGAGATGAACTTGCGGAGAAGCGTGGTGTCCTTGTAGTCGATGTAGGACTGCTTCTCCTGGCAGAAGAGGCAAACCTTCTTCTTGGGCTTGCGCGCTGCCGGCTTAGCCATCGTGGTGCTCCTTCGCAAGAGCCCCGGGGTCCTCCCGGGGATGGTCTGGTGTGGAAAGGGTCTGGCGCCTCGGGGCGCCGGACGGGGTACTCGCCGCGGTTAGAACGGGGGCTCGTCGGAGAAGCCCCCGCCTCCGCCGCCGAAGCCGCCGCCACCGCCGCCGTTGGTCGCCCACGGGTCGTCGGCCGGGGGACCGCTGCGGCCTCCGCCGCCCTGCGACCCGCCGAAGCCGCCGCCCTGGTTCCCGTAGCCGCCGCCCTGGGGCTGGCCGCCACCGAAACCACCGCCGCCGCCACCGCCGAAGCCGCCTCCGCCGCCCTGGCGCTGCGACTTGGTCACCTTGGCGGTGGCGCTGCGCAGGGCCGGGCCGACCTCGTCGACGTCGATCTCGAAGACGGTCCGCTTCTCACCCTCGCGGGTCTCGTACGAGCGCTGCTTCAGCCGGCCCTGCACGATGACGCGCATGCCGCGCTGAAGGCTCTCGGCCACGTTCTCCGCGTACTGCCGCCAGACGGTGCAGGTGAGGAACATGGACTCGCCGTCCTTCCACTCCCCCGACGCGCGGTCGAAGGTGCGGGGCGTCGAGGCCACACGGAAGTTGGCGACCGCGGCTCCACTGGGAGTGAAGCGCAGTTCAGGGTCGTCGACCAGGTTGCCGACGAGCGTGATCTGGGTTTCGCCTGCCATGGATGGGCTCCGGTTCGAGGTAGTCGGATCAGGCGGTTTCGCCTGCTCCCCCGATCATCCGCGCGACCACCGACATAACAGCCGGGGCCGGGGGTGGATCGGGG
>NZ_QPFC01000942.1:0-1253 GCF_003427465.1 Nocardiopsis sp. TNDT3
GTGTTTTTCGGGGCTGTGGGGTGTGCGGGAGGGACGGTCTGACGGGTGCGGCCGTGGGGACGCACCCGTCACCGAGCCGGGTCGTGCTGCCCTAGCGGGTCTTGATCACGGCCGCGATGAGCCCGGTGGCGAGCATCATCGTCAGGCCCACGATCATGAGCACGAAGGCGATGGTTCCGACCATGGTGTTTCCTTAGTGTTCGTTGTTTCCGGGCGCGGTGCGCGGCGTCCGCCGTGCGGGGAGCGTCCGGAGGAGCCGGGAGCGGCGCCTACCTGTTCGGGGGTTCACCCTATCCCGGTCCCGTGCCGGTTCCGCGTCGGGTGGCCGCTGTGACCAGCGTGGTCGTGGCCACGGTCGCGGGGCGGGGTCAGCGTTGGGCCCAGGTTCGTCGGTAGGTGCTGACCAGCCAGCGGTCGGCCCAGGCGTGGTCGGGTTCGTCGGGCAGGTCGCAGGTCCGGCACAGCTCGGCCAGGCGCTGTTCGAGTTCGTGTGCCCGGTCCAGGGCGTCGTCGCGGCTGTGCTCGCCGCGGCGCAGTGCGAGCAGCCAGGTGCGTTCGGGTTCGGGCATGGGCAGGGTGATGCGGCCGGTCTCCATCAGTTCCACGCCCTGGATGCCCAGGCGGACCATGTGGTAGGCGAACTTGGTGTCGAAGCCGTGCTGTTCGACGAGTTCGGGGCGGTTGGTGTGTTTGCCGCCGCGGGTTCCCAGCATGCGGTCGCGTTGGGCGCGCAGGTAGCCCAGGAAGCGCTGGCCCGCCCGGCGGGAGAGGAAGCGTGCGGCGTTGGCGCGCAGGTCGTGTCCGGTGGGGGTGATGGCGACGATCTCGTGCGGGGGGACGAACAGGGGGAGCAGGACGGTGGGGTTGCCGTCCAGGGCCAGGCGCGTCCACTTGCGCAGGGAGTAGACGGTCAGGTCCAGGTCGTCGGGGCCGGAGCGGGTGTGTTCGGGGCGGGTGTGGTGGATGTACTGCTCGAAGGGGCGCAGGCCGATGACGTACTCGGGGGGTTCGACGCAGATGCCCATCTCGTCGCGGTCGGCCCGGCCTGTCAGGGCGAGGCCGTGGGCCTCGGAGCCCACCTGGCACCGCAGGACGGTTCCCTCGTGTGCGATCCGCGCGAACTCGGGGCTGGAGTGCTTCACCTGCGGCTCCCTTCTGTCGGGTGCTGGGTGCTGGGTGCGCTGGTGGGGGCGCTGTCCGGCACGCTATCGGCCGCGGGGCGGGGGCACGAGTGCTTTTCGGCGGTGGGGGAG
>NZ_QPFC01000943.1:0-1199 GCF_003427465.1 Nocardiopsis sp. TNDT3
GTCATGGCGGTGGCCACCGGATCGCCGCACCCGGGCGGGTCCGCCGCACCGGTTCCCGGGCAGGACCCGGCCGCCGCTCCACCGCGCCCGGTCGCCCCCGCCCCACCGGCCGCCGGGGGCGACCCGGCCGCCGGAACCGACAACGGCGGCTCCCCCGCACGGCACGAGGAGGCCGCCCCGTGACACCCCCACCGACCTCCGTCCTCCGGAGCCTGCGCGCCCGGACGGGCACCACCGGGCTGGTCTACCTGGCCCTGGTGCTGCTGCTCGCGGTCAGCGCGGCCTTCGTGGCCGCCCGGGGCGGCAACCTGTTCACCACCGCCAACACCGTCGACCTGCTCACCCGCAGCAGCCTGCTGGGCTTCCTGGCCGTCGGGATGACCCTCGTCATCCTGTGCCGCTCCCTGGACCTGTCGGTCGGCTACGTGGCCGCCCTGTCCACCGTGGTCGCGGCCACCACCATGGCGGGCGACCCCTCCCGGATCGTCCTCGGCGTGGCCGCGGCGCTCGGCCTGGCCGCGCTGATCGGCCTGGTCAACGGGCTGGTGGTCACGGGGCTGCGGGTCAACCCCTTCATCGCCACCCTGGGCATGGGGCTGGTGATCAAGGGCTACCTGGACACGAACTTCCAGGGCCCGGCCGGGGCGGTGCCCGCCGCCTTCCAGGCCTTCGGCTACACCCGGATCGGTGTGCTGCCCGTCTCCACCCTGGTCATGCTGGGCGTGGCGGTGGCGGCGGTGCTGTTCCTGAGCCGCACACGGATGGGCTACCACATCTACGCCGTCGGCGGCGACGCCGACGTGGCCCGGCTCTCCGGGGTCCGCTCCGGGGTGCCCACGGTCACCGCGCACGTGTTGTGCTCGGTCACCGCCGGTGTGGCCGGTCTGCTGCTGGCCGCCCGGTTCGGGACCGGCAGCGCCACCGTCTACTCCGGGGGCTACGAACTGGAGGCCATCGCGGCCGTGGTGCTGGGCGGGACCTACCTGCTCGGCGGGCGCGGCGGCGTGGCCGGGACGGTGGCGGGGGTGCTCATCCTCGCCACGCTCGACACCGTGTTCAACGTGCTGGCGGTCGACCCGTTCGTCAAGGACGTCCTGCGCGGCGTCATCGTCATCGCCGCCGTGGCCGTCTACGCCCGCGGCGGGCGCTCCGCCGTGCGGACGCGCTTCCCCTCCGGCGGCGCGCCGCCGGAGGGGAAG
>NZ_QPFC01000944.1:0-8315 GCF_003427465.1 Nocardiopsis sp. TNDT3
GCTCGGGGGGCGTGCGGCGCTGCCCCGGGGACGGGCGGGCCGCGCGGTCGGGGACCAGGACCCGGCTCAGGCGTCGAAGTCGTACCGCAGCACGTAGGCCGAGCCGTCCATGGTGATCTCGTTGAACTCCACCGGCCGGTGGTCGGCGGTCAGCGCGGTGCGCGCCACCTCCAGCACCGGGGTTCCGGGGGCGAGTTCCAGCACCTCGCTCTCCTCGGGGGTGGGCATGCGCACCCGGATCTCCTCGGTGAAGTGCGCCGGGGCGTGCCCCAGTTCGGCCAGGCGCGCGTAGATGCCCCCTGGCCCGCTGTCGTGGTCCCGTACGCGCCGGGCCGACGGCTCCCCGCCGTTCCCCAGCACGTCCAGGGGCAGGTGCGAGACGGCCTGCTGCACCGGACGCCCGTCCACGAGGTAGCGGCGCGAGCGCCGCACCACCCCGGCCCCCTCGGCCAGGCCCAGCGCGCGCGCCACGTGCGCGGCGGGCGCCGGCTCGTCCACGCGCAGGCTGTCCACCTCGTACCCGCGGTCCTCGCTGTCGACCTGCCAGATCGCGCGCCCGCTGCCCCACAGGTCCTGGGACAGCCGCCGGGCGCCGTGTCTTCGCAGGGGCCGGAACAGGCGGACGTAGATGCCCGAGCCGCGCACGGCCACGGCCAGGCCCTCGTTGATCAGTACGGAGAGCGCCTGCCTCGCGGTGGCCCGTGCGACGCCGTGGCGTTCCATGAGGGTGTTCTCCCCGGGCAGGCGGTCGCCGTCGGCGTACCGTCCGGAGCGGATCTGTTCGCGTAGTTCCTCGGCTATTCCGCGATAGACCGGAGGGGATCCGTTTTCGGACGTCGGCACCACGTTCATCCTCTCGGCCGGGGGGCCAAGCCGGTAAGCCCCGTCAATGCGGTGTGTCCTGGGTCCAGCAGCGGTGTTCCCACTGGAGGGCACACCTCGGGTATGTCCGGTTGCGGGATGGTTCATGCGTGGTTGTGAGGCGGCCGAAACCGAGCGGTTACCCGTGTGTCCTCCGCAGACGCCCTATTCCCTGACGTAACGCGCGAACAGGCTCCCCTCCGCCTCCAGCAGGTGCGCCATCCGCACGGGCGTGCTCCGCGCGCCGGTGGTGCGCTCCGGCGCTCCGGGAGCGTCCGGTCCCCCCGCCACGATGCGCGGCGGCCCCGACCCCAGCAGGTGCGGGCTCAGGGTCAGGCACAGCTCGTCCAGCAGCCCCGCCGCCACGAACTCCGCCAGCAGGCGCGGGCCGCCCTCGGTCAGTACGCGGTACAGTCCGCGCTCGGCCAGGGCGTCCACGATGTGCGCGGGCGCCACCGAGTCCCCCTCGACCACCACGAGGTCGGCGCGCGCGGCCACCTCGCGGCGCCTGTCCCGGGGGGCGCCGCTCGTGGTGAACACCAGCGTGCGCGCGTGCGGCGGCGCTTCGGTGAGCAGGTCGGAGGGCAGGTCGAGGGAGCGGGAGACCACCGCCACGGCCGGTGTCCGGGCCCGTCCCTCGCGCAGCCCCTCCCACGCCCTGCGGACGCGGACCGGCCCGTACCCCTCCACGCGCGCCGTGGCCGCGCCCACCAGCACCACGTCGCACAGGGCGCGCAGCGCGCCCATGATCCTGCGGTCGGGCGCCGAGGACAGGTCCCTGCTGCGCCCCGAGGGGCCCACGGCGCCGCCGTCGGCGCTGGCCACCATGTTGGCGCGCACCCAGGGGCGGTCCAGATCAGCGGGGTAGGCGTAGGCGGCGGCCGGGTCCGCGTCCGCGCAGCCGGGGACGGGCAGCAGCTGCCGGAACGCGATGGGGGCGGCGGGGGCGTCCGCGCCGGTGTGTGTACTCGACATGGTCACCCAGAGTAGGCGGTGGCCCGGGGCACCCCGAGGAGGGGGGCGCGAGCCCCCCTGCCCAGCCTTTTTCACCCAGCATCTCCAACGCGCCGCGCCGCCACCAGAGCGGATCCTTTCCTGTGGACGACCGGGACGCCGCGTGCGCGGCGGCGGGCCCCGGCCGAACCGGCTTTTCCGTTGCCCCCGTTGGTGTCCTCGTGCGTCTTCGCGTTCCACCGGCCGCCCACGCCGACGGGCCCCGGCCGCTCCCGCCGGGGAGCTTCCGGGGCCCGTGTGCCCGGTCCCTCAGGACCGGGGGGACGGCGTGTGCTTGTGCGACACCCGGCGCAGCAGCAGCAGCGCCCGGTCGATCACCCGCACCGGACCGGAGGCCGCCACGAACGGCCGTCCCTCCACGTCCGGCTCGGCGGTGTCCAGCACGGTCTCCCAGGCCATGCCGTACTCGGTGCCCGGAACGGTGAAGTCCACCGTCTCCGGGCCGCTGTTGAGCAGCAGCAGGAACGAACTGTCCCGGATCCGCCGACCGCGCGGGTCGGGTTCGGTGATGGCGTCCCCGTTGAGGAACACGCCCAGGGCCTGGCCGGTGGAGTTCCAGTCGTCGCCGGTCATCTTCTTTCCGTTCGGGCGCAGCCACACGATGTCGGGCAGCCCCCTCTTCCCGGCCTTGGCGCCGCCCACCGGGCTGCCCCGGAAGAACCGGCGGCGCCGGAACACCGGGTGGTCGCGGCGCAGCCGCGCCAGCCCGCGCACGTAGTCCAGCAGGTCGTTGTCGGGCTCCTCGTCCTCGCCTAGCCCGGCGCCCTTCCAGTCGATCCAGGCGATCTCGTTGTCCTGGCAGTAGGCGTTGTTGTTGCCGTTCTGGGTGCGTCCCACCTCGTCACCGTGGGAGAGCATCACCACCCCCTGCGACAGGTACAGGGTGGTGAGGAAGTTGCGCACCTGGCGGCGGCGCAGCGTGATGATCGCGGGGTCCTCGGTGGGCCCCTCCACACCGTGGTTCCAGGACCGGTTGTCGTCCGTGCCGTCCCGGTTGTCCTCGCCGTTGGCCTCGTTGTGCTTGCGGTCGTAGGACACCAGGTCGGCCATGGTGAAGCCGTCGTGGCAGGTGATGAAGTTGATGGAGGCCACCGGTCGGCGGCCGTCGTCCTGGTACAGGTCGCTGGACCCGGCCAGGCGCGAGGCCAGCTCGCCCACCACGGGCTCGCCCCGCCAGTAGTCGCGCACGGTGTCGCGGTACTTGCCGTTCCACTCGGTCCACAGCGGCGGGAAGTTGCCCACCTGGTAGCCGCCCGGGCCCACGTCCCAGGGTTCGGCGATCAGCTTGACCTGCGAGATCACCGGGTCCTGCTGGACGATGTCGAAGAACGTGCTCAGCCGGTCCACGTCGTGGAACTCGCGGGCCAGGGCCGAGGCGAGGTCGAAGCGGAACCCGTCCACGTGCATCTCCAGGACCCAGTACCGCAGCGAGTCCATGATCAGCTGCAACGAGTGCGGATGGCGCACGTTCAGGCTGTTGCCGCAGCCGGTGTAGTCGAGGTAGTAGCGCTGGTCCTCGTCGCTGACCCGGTAGTAGCTGAGGTTGTCGATGCCGCGCAGCGACAGCGTGGGCCCCATGTGGTCGCCCTCGGCGGTGTGGTTGTACACCACGTCGAGCAGCACCTCGATGCCCGCCTCGTGCAGCGACTTGACCATCGCCTTGAACTCCTGGACCTGCTGCCCGCGCGAGCCGCGCGCCGCGTACCCGCTGTGCGGGGCCAGGAAGGCCAGGGTGTTGTACCCCCAGTAGTTGGTCAGCCCCCGGGCCACCATGGCGTGCTCGGGCACGAAGTGGTGCACGGGCATGAGCTCGACCGCGGTCACCCCCAGCGAGGTGAGGTAGTCGATCATCACCGGGTGGGCCAGTCCCGAGTAGGTGCCCCGCTGGTGTTCGGGGATGCCCGGGTGGCGCATGGTGAGCCCGCGTACGTGCGCCTCGTAGATCACCGTGCGGTGGTAGGGCGTACGGGGCCTGGACTCGTTTCCCCAGTCGAAGAACGGGCTGACCACCACGCACTTGGGCACGTAGGGCGCGCTGTCCTTGGTGTTCCTGCGCTCCGGCGAGGCGAAGTGGTAGCTGAACAGGGATTCGTGCCAGGTGAGGTTGCCGTTCAGCGCCTTCGCGTAGGGGTCGGTGAGCAGTTTGTTCGGATTGCACCGCAGCCCCTGCTCCGGGGCGTAGGGCCCGTGGACGCGGTACCCGTACTGCTGTCCCGGTCCGACGCCGGGAAGGTAACCGTGCCAGACGAAACCGTCGTACTCGGTCAGTGGTATACGCGTCTCCTCACCGTCGTCGTCGAACAGGCACAGGTCCACCTGTTCGGCGGCCTCGGAGAAGAGGGAGAAATTGGTGCCGGACCCGTCGTAGGTCGCACCGAGCGGATAGGAACTACCTGGCCAGACTTCCACCATAGGCGTCGTCAGTCTCTTGGATTCGGGGCCTTCGGAAGGGGCTGTTCGGGCCCGCGCGCCTCCGGCTGTTCCTGGAGGGTCTGCGCGGGCCCGCTCCCCGTCCGAAAGCAGGCGGTCGTGGTCTGTGACGACTTCTTTGTTCCGCTCCGGACGCCGAAGTATGCCGACCTGGCCGATGATCATTCATCGGCCGTCCCTCTTGCGGGTTTTTGTGGGAATTATCAGGGTTAAGAGTGGTAATCGGGATTTATGAGGTTAAGAAAGGGTGTCCGCGTGCTCTCCGCGCGCCTCTGGTTCCCCTCGTGCCCAGCGCGTTCCGGGGCCGGTACGACCGGGGCCGTGCGGGGGCGCACGGGCCCGGCCCCCACCGGTGCTCGCCGCATCCGCGGCAGAGCGCCCCCGGACCCCCGTACGGAGGAGGGCGGCGCGCCCCCGGCCCCCTCCGCGCGGCGGGGGCGCGCCCCCGGCCTCACCGGCTCGGGCGGGCCCGGTCCAGGATCAGCTCGGTGTCCACCCCTCTGGGCAGGGTGCCGAACACGTGCCCCCACTCGCCACCCAGACGCGAGGCGGTGAACGCCTCGGCGACCGGGGTGGGCGCGTGGCGCAGCAGCACCGACGCCTGCAGGACCAGCGCCATCAGCTCCACGACCGTCCGCGCCCGGTACTGTGCCTCCTCCGGGTCGCCCAGGGCCTGCTCCAACCGCTTGACCGCCGCGTCGTAGTGGTCGTCCACGCCCGCGGCCGCGCGCAGCTCGGCCAGGAAGGCCTCCAGCGACTCGGGGCTGCGGCCCATCGCGCGCAGCACGTCCAGCGCCGCCACGTTGCCCGAGCCCTCCCAGACGGAGTTGAGCGGGGAGTCCCGGAACAGCCGGGGCATCCCCGACTCCTCCACGTACCCGTTGCCGCCCAGGCACTCCAGCGCCTCGGCGGCGTGCGCGGGCTGGCGCTTGGTCACCCAGAACTTGCCCACGGCCACCCCCAGGCGGCGGAAGGCCGCCTCGGTCTCGTCCCCGCGCACCGCGCGGTCCACGGCACCGGCCAGACGGGTCATCAGCGCCGTCGCCGCCTCCGACTCCAGTGCCAGGTCGGCGAGCACGTTGCGCATCAGCGGCTGCTCGACCAGCACCCCGCCGAAGGCGCTGCGGTGCTCGGCGTGGTGCAGGGCGTGCACCACCGCGGCGCGCATGCCCGCGGCCGAGCCGATCACGCAGTCCAGCCGGGTGCTGTTGACCATCTCGATGATGGTGGGCACGCCCCTGCCCGGCTCACCGACCAGATGGGCGACGGCACCGTCGTACTCCAGCTCCGCCGACGCGTTGGAGCGGTTGCCCAGCTTGTCCTTGAGCCGTTGGATGTGCAGCGCGTTGCGGCCGCCGTCCTCCAGCACCCGGGGCACCAGGAAGCAGCTCAGCCCCTCGGGCGCCTGTGCCAGGGTGAGGAAGAAGTCGCTCATCGGCGCCGAGGTGAACCACTTGTGCCCGGTCAGCACGTGGTGCCCCTCGGCGGTGGGGACCGCGCGGGTGGTGTTGGCGCGCACGTCCGAGCCGCCCTGCTTCTCGGTCATCGACATGCCCGCGAGGAGCCCGCGCTTGGTGTGCGGCGCCCGCAGCCCGAAGTCGTAGACGGGCGCGGTGAGCAGCGGCTCGTACCGCCGCGCCAGTTCGGGGGAGTGGCGCAGGGCCGGGACCGCCGCGTAGGTCATCGACACCGGGCACCCGTGACCAGCCTCGGGCTGGGACCACAGGAAGAACTTGGCGGCGCGGGCCACGTGCGCGCCCGGACGCCCGTCCGCCCACGGCGCGGCGTGCATGCCGTGCTCCACCGCCTGGTCCATGAGCACGTGGTAGGCGGGCTGGTAGTCGACCTCGTCCACCCGGTGGCCGTAGCGGTCGTGGGTGCGCAGCACCGGCGGGTAGGCGTTGGCGGACTCGCCCCAGGCGCGGACCCGCTCCGAACCGGCCGCGTCGCCGACCTCGCGCACCTCGGCCTCGGCCCATCCGGCGCCCTCGCGCCGCAGGCCCTCCACGAGCGCCGGGTCCTCGGCCGCCGCGTAGTCGCCGAGCGGGGGCGCCTGGTTGAACACCTCGTGTGTGGGGGGCACGGCGGCCACCTCTTTTCGTTGCTGGTCGCGGGCGGTCGGAGTGCGGGAATCCTATCCCCGCAGGGGACACCGAACAGAACCAGGTTCGGTCACGCTTGGGTCCCGGGTCGATGGCCGCTCTCGGGGACGACGGGTCCGGCCGTGGCGCCTCCGCCCGGTCACGGCCAGAGCAGGCCGCGTTCCCAGGACGCGCCGACCCCCGGACGGGTGTAGCGCAGGCGCGTGTGGCGGCGGTCCCGGTCGGCCTGCCAGAACTCCACCTCGGCCGGGCGGACCAGGTACAGGCCCCAGTCCTCGGCAACCAGCTCCGGGTCGCGCTCCAGCCGCTCCCGGCTCTCCCGCGCCACGCGGTCGACGTCCGCGAGATCGTCCAGGGGCTCGCTCTGTCTGCCGTGCAGACCGGCCACCCTCGACTCCAGCGGCCGCGCCAGGTAGTCCGCGGCGCACCGCTCCGGGGCGGCCAGCTCCGCCCGCCCGCGCACCCGCACCTGGCGGCCCTGCCCGATCCAGTGGAACAACAGCGCCACCGCCGGGTTGCGGGCCAGCTCCCGTCCCTTGCGCGAGCCGGTCGTGGTGGCGAACCACCAGCCCTCGGGCGTGAAGTCCTTCATGATGACCACGCGGGCCGACGGAGCCCCCTCTCCGTCCACGGTCGTGACCGTCATCGCGTGCGGCTCGGCCACACCGCTCTCGACCGCCTCGGAGAACCACTCCAGGAACAGCTCCGCCGGGTCCTCGGGCGCCGCTCCGGGGTCGAACTCCGGCAGCACCCCCGAGAACACCGGCAGCCCCCGCAGCAGGTCCCGGACACCGCTGCGCACCGCACTCCGTTCCTCCGACACGGACACCCCCACGACTCCTCGGTCGGTCGGCGCGCGTTCGCGGCGCCCACCTCCGATTCTTCTGGGCCGCGGTCGCGCGGACAAGCCACTTTCCGAGGTTGTGGACAACCGCGTGCGGCCCTCTCGGGAGGCGCGGCGGGGGAGGGCCGGAAGGCGGCCGGTTCCCGTCGTCGGGCCGGTTCCCGCGTTCGCCCCGCCCGGCGGCGATCCCGCCCGCGACAACGCGAACGGGCGGCCCGCCCGGCGGACCGCCCGTTCGCCCCTTCCGTCCCGCGCGCCCTGTCCCGCGTCGTCTGCCCTGGGCCGCCTTGTCCGCCCGTACGCCCCCACGGCGCGGACGCCGGGCACCGCAGCCCGTCGGCGCTCCCGCCTCGACCGGCAGCGCTCCGCGCCTCAGCGGAAGCTGGTCGCGTGCCGCGACGCCACCGCCGCGTCGTAGCGGTCCAGCACCACCCCGGCCATCTCGGGCACGTCCCCCAGCGCCTCGGACACCGCGTACGCACCCGCCTCCAGCGACCGGGCGCGCACCCGGTCGGCGAAGAACCCCGGCGCCAGCAGGTAGGTGGCCACGGCCACCCGCGACGCCCCCCGCTCGCGCAGGGCGGCCACCGCCTCCCCCGGACCGGGGGAGGCCGCGGACGCGTAGGCCGCCACGACCTCCCGCCAGGGGCCGCGTCCGGCCAGCTCGGCGGCCATCGCCGCCACGGTCGCGTTCGCCCCGGGGTCGCTGGAACCGGCCGAGGCCAGCACCAGGGCCGTGTCGGGGTCGGGGCGCACCCCCGCCTCGTCCAGGCGCCGCTCCACCGCCTCCGTCAGCAGCGGGTGCGGGCCCAGGGTGTCGGCGTAGCGCACCCGCAGCCACGGGCTGCGCCCGCGCGCGTCCGCCAGCACCTTCGGCAGGTCCACCTTGCTGTGGTAGGCCGCCGTCAGCAGCGCCGGCAGCACCACCGCCTCACCCGCCCCGCGCGCGGCCAGCTCCTCCAGCGCGTCCCGCGCGGAGGGCGCCACGTGGTCCAGGTAGGACACGCGCACGTCGAGCTCCGGCCGCAGCGCCCGCACCCGCTGCTGACGGAGGCGGTGGAGCG
>NZ_QPFC01000945.1:0-2320 GCF_003427465.1 Nocardiopsis sp. TNDT3
GGGCCGGGGGGATCGCCGGAGCTTCCCGGTTCCACCGGTTCCGAGGGGTCGGTGGGGGCGGCGGGACCGGTCGGCGCGGTCGCGTGGCCGTCCTGCCCGTCGCCGGGCTCCCCGGTAGCACCGCCCCGGGGCGGTTCCCCGTCCTCCTCCAACGGGCGGATCCGCAGTCCCGTGAGGCCGTTCCCCTCCCCGCTGAGCCGTACCCGCACCTGTACCCGCGCGACCTCGTGCGGCAGCGTCACCCGCCCGTCCCCGACGGGGTGCCACTCGGTCCAGGCCCCGCCGGTCCGGTCGCCGCGCAGTTCCGTGGTCACCTCCCCCGGACCGCCGTCCGTCCGCACCCGCACGTCCACGGTGGCGGCCGGGGCCTCCAGCGGCTGCGGGGGAAAGACCGCCAGACCGCCGCGCCGGGGCTCCGGATCCCAGCGGGCCACGGGCCCGCGGCCCGCGTCACCGTCCAGGCGCAGCGTTCCGGACTCCAGGACCAGGCCGATCCGGTCGGCGGAACCCGGTTCCTGGCGCAGCCAGCCCTCCTCCGCGAGCGCCGGGACCGGGGCCGGGGGCGCGAGGAGCACGAGAGCGCCCAGGGACGCCAGGGTCTTCGCGGTGCTTCTGGCGCGCTCGCGCCTCGTGTGGAACATTCCCGCCCTGCCAAACACGTGGAGTTACCAGAATGAACACTTCCAGTAAGCAATCCGGCGCGAACGCACTCAAGCAGCCCGTGTCGGGTGTCGGCCTCACAGCGGTAAAAGTCCGACTCGGGAACACGGTGGGATCTGTTCCGGGAACGGGCACGGCCCGGCTCCCGGTGGCCTCGGACGCCGACCCGGCAGCACCCGCACCGGCCCCGCCGCGGGTGCGGGGAGCGGTGTTCTAGGCGAAGGCCAGCAGGCAGGCGGTGAACCCGTGCACGTGGTTGACCCCGCCGACCGGGCCGATCTCGCCAGCGGCGAAGAACCCGGCGACGGCATCGACGCCGAGGACGCGGTGGACGGCCAGGACGTCGTGGTCGGACTGCGGGAAGAGGGAGGACCCGCGGCCGTTGCAGGAGAAGAGCAGACCGGCGCCGACGGGGTGTTCGGCGCCGAAGTCGCTGAGGCGGCGGGCCAGGTCCTCGTCCGCGGTACCGGCGTCGCGGACCTGGAAGCGGACGGTCTGGCCGACCTCGACCATGTCGTCGATGGTGAGGGCGCCGAGTTCGGGGTCGGCTCCGGCCAGGGTGCGGATGAGGAAGTCGCCCTGCTCGTGGCGGTCGACGTACTCGTCCATGGCGATGCCGATGTGCAGGCCGTGCTCGGCGAGTTCGCGGTCCTCCTCGGAGAGGGACTCGACCAGCTCCTCCAGCTTCTCGTAGGCGTTGGTGCCCGCGAGTTCGAGCAGGAGGTTGCCCTCGGCCTTGGTGACGGTCATGGGCGAGCCGATGGGGCGGCAGCCCTGGCTCACGACGGTGCCGAGGACGTTCTCGCCGCCGACGAGGACGCCGATGGCGCCGTGCTCGGCCACCTCGCCGTCGCAGAAGAGCCGTACCGACTCCTCACCGCGCATGCCGTCGGCCATGCCGCCGACGAGGGGCAGGCCGCCGAGGGCCTCGGTGGACTCGCGGACGAAGGCCTGGGTGGGGAACTCGTAGGGGTTGGTGAGCAGGATGGCCACGCTGTCGCGGGGGCCGGGCTCCTGCATGCCGATGACGGCCAGGTGGTCGTCCTCGACCACGGTGTCCAGTCGGAACGGTGTGATCTCCACGCCGGGCAGACCGGCGCACCACACGCTGACCGAGCCCTGGCCCTCGACGCTGCGGCCGCCGCCGATGACCCCGGTGGAACTGCATCCGAGGGTGGCCGCGTCGCCCGCCAGCTCCATGACGCGCTTGCCCGCGAGGGTGACCTCCTCGGGGTCGGCGCCGCAGACGAAGAAGCACACCAGGTCGGTAGGGCCGTCCACCTGTTCCAGGGCACTCAGTACGGCGCGCTCGGCCGCGTTCACGAGGTCGGCCCCCGTCGTCAGTGCATCGCCGAACCGTGCCACCAGCTGCCACCCCCGGTCTCGCCGGCCGTCGCGGCCGGACGCAGGACTCCACCGTCGCGTCCCATTCTTCCACCTCGGCGTCGAACAGGAGGTTTTCCGGTGAACTGACACGGACTCCGACAGCGGTGCGGCGTGCGGGCAGCACGATGCGGCCGGAGCCCCTGGGCCCCCTTGTATCCAGGAAACAGCACGCCAACCCCGGAAACCAGACGCTCCTTGACGGCTGTGGATAGGTTCGTGGGGTGAGCGCCCTTCCCGAAGCCCCCTCCCCCGCCCCGCCCCCGCTCCCGCGCAC
>NZ_QPFC01000946.1:0-2894 GCF_003427465.1 Nocardiopsis sp. TNDT3
GGGCGGGGGACGGCTGCCGGACGACGATGCGAACGGCCCGGAGTCCCGGGGCACACCGCTCGACGGGAGCGACTCCGACAGCGGCTCGGACGGCACTGACAGCGGCACCGACACAGGGCGCCCGATCACCCCGGAGAGGGCTGCTCTACAGGAGAGGGTCCGTGATCTCCTGCGTGACAGGGATATGGGCACCGACGAGGACTTCGTCCGCAATTTCGTCGACGCGGTCAACACGCACTTCATCGACCCGCCGACCAACAAGCGTCCCCTCCTGCTCGAAGCCTTCTACGACAAGCGCGGCTACAGGTACAGGACCGATTCCGTGGTCAACGGGGAGGCCATCCCCTCCCTGATCTGGGACGGAAAGAAGGGCGAGTGGACCGCCAGGGAGGCCCTTCCGCCGCCGCTCCCGCCCAAGTACCTCGGAGACGCGGCTACGGGGATCAGGGCCGGGGTTCCCGAGGTGATCAGGCAGACCCTCGACAAGCTCGCGGATGTGCGAGCCAAGGCCATCGAGAAGCTCAAGCCCTTCAACGACAAGGTCAAGGAGTACAAGGCGGCTCACAAGGCGAACCCCTCCGCTTCCATCGCCGAGAAGCTGGCGAAGGCGCGCGAGGACCGTCGTCCCTACTTCCATAAGTCGACGGCAGCGTCGGAGAACTTCGGTGAGGGAGCGGCTCAGCAGGCGGTCCGAGAGAACTTCGACGGCACCAAGAAGGTCTGGTACCAAGAGCCGGTCCGTGACAAGGACGGCAAGCCGGTACTGGACGAGAACAGGCAGCCGGTTCTCGAAAAGGAGAAGAGAGAGATCCGCCTTCCCCGCCTGAGGGAGTCGACTCCTGAGAACCCCAACCCGCTGGACCTCGACGGTATGGGCCCCGGCAACGGAAACGACCAGTTCGACCAGATCTGGGAGGTCGACCCGAAGGACGGCGGCGGCTACGTCATCGTGGAGGCGAAGAGCAGCCTGAAGACGGAGCTCGGGGACAGGGTCGTCAAAGATTCCCAGGGATCACCCAAGAGGGTGAGCCAGGGCACCAGGGAGTACTTCGAGGACATCCTGAAGGAAATGGAGAAGCGGGGCGGCAAGGAAATGATCCTCGCCCAGAAGATTCGGCTTAGCATGGATGAAGACCCGACCAAGAGCAGGGTGCACTATGTGGAGGCAAAGGGCAACCCGCAGGGCGGGAAATACGAAGGCAACTCCCTGAGGCTGTTCAACAACCGATACAGAGAGCAGATTTCATAATGCGCAGCATTCCCCGGCATGATCTGAACCGCGCACCCGAAGAAGAGATTTGGGAGTTGAACAAGCTCAACCGCGACGCTTGGTCGGCTCGGCTCGATACCGAGGATGCCGGCACTATCTACTTCTCCCTGACGACGCTCTACTTGAATGCGCTGTTCAGCGTCCACTCGGACCCCGATGCGGCTCAGGTGGACACCTGGGAGGCCTGGGTCACCGCGATGCAGATGCACCACGCCATGTTCGCGATGACCACCAACCCACCGGGCACCGAACTCGAACTCATGGTCAACCACCAGGTTCGACACCCCAAAGCCACCGGACCGCGCTACTGCACCAATGCCAGCAACTGGCTCACGGCCTTCTTCCTCGCCGTCGTCTGCCGCGACCAGAAGCGCTACCGCGAACTGTGCGAGATCTCCGTCGACCGCCTGCGTGAGGCCGGGGAGAGCGAGGGGACCCAGTACAACCCCTTCACCTACCACTGGATCTCCGCGCTCCAGGCCTTCGTCCTCAACCGCCCCGGCCTGGGCGAGGAACTCCTGGCCGCGATGGAGCTGTCCGCACCCGACCGCGCGGGTATCGGCTCCCCCGAGCTCTTGGGAATGATCGTCTTCCCCCCGATGAACGCCTTCCTGCGCCTGGTCGAGCGCGACACCGAGAAGTTCAACGACGCCCTCGCCCAAGGGCTGGAACTGTTCCGCGATTACCAGATCTCCGATGCCAAACGCGCCCAGGACATCGAAGGAGTCGTGTCCCTGCCCCTGCTCGCCCTGGCCTGCCTGGCCTACGACACCGCCCAGGTCGACCCGGACTTCCGCCTGGAGGTCGAGTCCGGCTACCTGCCCAAGCACCTCCTCCAGCGCTCCTGGTACGGCGAGTTCCCCGTCTGACCGGTCAGGCGCCGCGCCGGTCCCATGACCTGACCGGCGCGGGGACCGATGGCCGGTGCGCGGTTCCGTGTCCGCGTACTGACGCTTTCGGCGGACGCGGCCGGGACCCGAACGGTGCTGCCTCCGTCGGTGGGCAGCGGGCACGGGTGGCGCATCGGACGGATTGAGGACCACGCGCACCCCGCGTCCGCCTCCGCGAAGCGCATGGAGGACGAAACCCCCATGGACGACCTGACGCCGGTGCGGCACCGCGCGACGCTCTTCGGCGTTCTCCGGCCGGAGGCGCTGTCGCCCCGTGCGAGCCGGGATCTAATCAGGAAGGCCGAGGAAGAACCCGATGGCGAGGCGTGAACCCCACTGGCGCAAGAGCAGCTACAGCGGCGCTTCGGGACGCTGCGTCGAGGCAGCCGAGGGGCAGACGGCCCTGGTCCGCGACACCCGGAACCGTGGACTCGGCCACCTCGTCCACACCCCGGGGCCTGGACCGCGTTCCTGATCCACACCTCTTCCACAAACTCCCAAAAAAGGGACATAAAAACGGCCAGCCAGCATTCTGGTCGGCCGTTTTCTCATTTGCCCCCACATTACTCCCCATTATTTTGGCATTCCACTCCCACCACCCCTTATCCTCTCTCTCGAACACACAACTCAAATGACCCCGCGACGGATGTCACCGTCCGGGGCCGTGGCCAGCAACATCCACCCTTTAGACACAAGGAACTTGCCAGCATGCGCCAGTTTAGCGCTGCCCTTCT
>NZ_QPFC01000947.1:0-1481 GCF_003427465.1 Nocardiopsis sp. TNDT3
CGGCCCCCTCGACCCGCGGTCCGGGGAGCAGCCGACCCTGGTAGCGGTGGCCCCGCCGCCGGAGGACTGGCCCGCCGGGCGCAGGGAGTCCTTCTTCCGCGAGTACAACGCGGTCATGCTGCGCGACCTCATGGCCCACGAGGCCGTTCCCGGGCACGCTCTCCAGCTCGCCCACGCCGCCCGGCACGAGGGCGGCACCCGGGTGGGCCGGGCCCTGTGGAGCGGCACCTTCGTGGAGGGCTGGGCGGTCTACGCCGAGGAGGTGCTGGCCCGCCACGGCTGGTCCGGCGACCGGCGCGAGGACCTGGCGCTGCGCCTGGTGCAGCTCAAGATGCGCCTGCGGATGATCATCAACGCGATCCTGGACGTGCGCCTGCACACCGGCGACCTCACCGAGGCCGAGGCGATCTCCCTGATGACCCGGCGCGGACACCAGGAGGAGGGCGAGGCCGTCGGCAAGTGGCGCCGCGCCCAGCTCACCAGCGCCCAGCTGTCCACCTACTACGTGGGCTACGCGGAGGTCTCCGACATCGCCAGCGACCTGGCCCTGGCCCGGCCCGCGCTCACCGAGCGCGAGCGCCACGACGCGATGCTCGCCCACGGCAGCCCGCCCCCGCGCCACCTGCGCACCCTGCTGGGGCTGTAGGGACGCGGCCACCCGGCCTGACGGGCACTCCGGCCGCCCTCCACGCGTTGGTACACCGGCGGCTGCGGCGGGCACGACCGGTCCCCGCGGGTTCCCGAGGATGCCCACGGAGTTGTCCACAGGCCGGGCCGGGTTCGGCCCGCGGTCGCCACCGCGCTTCTATGCTGGAGGCGCGAGAGAGTACGGACAGGCGACGGAAACGGACGAGCCATGCGCGGTGCCGACGACGAGCACGAGGACGTTCCCGGCGACCCTCCCGCCGTGGGGACGGGAAGCCCCGACGGCTGGGAACGGCTGTGGACGCCGCACCGCATGGCCTACATCAAGGGCGAGGGCAAGCCCAGCGGCTCGCGCCCCGAGGACGGGTGTCCCTTCTGCCGAGCCCCCGGACTGTCCGACCCCGAGGGCCTCGTGGTCGCCCGGGGCAAGTCGGCCTACGCGGTCCTCAACCTCTACCCCTACAACAGCGGCCACATCCTGATCTGCCCCTACCGCCACGTGTCCGACTACACCGCCCTGGACGAGGAGGAGACCGCCGAGGTGGCCGCCCTCACCCAGGCGGGCATCCTCGCGCTGGGCGCGGCCTACGGGCCGCAGGGCTTCAACGTCGGCATGAACCTCGGCGGCGCGGCCGGTGCCGGGATCGCGGCCCACCTGCACCAGCACATCGTTCCCCGCTGGGGAGGCGACGCCAACTTCATGCCCGTGATCGGCCGGACCAAGGTGCTGCCCGAGATGCTGGAGCAGACCCGGTCCAAGCTCGCCGCGCACTGGCCCAGAGAGTAGGGCGCGCCCCGCGGGAGCACGCGACACGCCCCCTGGAGGCCGCCCCGAC
>NZ_QPFC01000102.1:0-13792 GCF_003427465.1 Nocardiopsis sp. TNDT3
GTGGCGTGCGCCACCCGGACGCCTTCCTCCGTCCACGCGCCCCCGATTCCCCTTCGCCGACGGGGAGGCGTCTGCGGCGTTCCCGCTCACCGGCCGGGGTCGCTGGGGCACAATGGGACCGCGCGTGCCCGGACCTCCCTGAGCCCCCGGGCGGGGCACCGCGCGCGGCGCCCCGCCCCCGTGCCGGGGGGCCGCGGACGGTGTCGGGACGAGGGGGTTGGTAGCGGTGGACCACAACGGCGGTCGGCCCACGGCGGACCCGGTGCGCCGGGCCACCATGCGCGACGTCGCGGCCCTGTCCGGGGTGAGCGTCAAGACGGTCTCGCGCGTGGTCAACGACGTCTCCACCGTCTCCGAGGAGCTGCGCGACCGCGTCATGCGGGCCGTCGCGCAGCTGGACTTCCGGCCGAACCTGGCCGCCTCCAGCCTGCGCCGCACCGACGGCGCCACCCGCCAGATCGCCCTGCTGCTGGAGAACGTGGCCAACCCCTTCTCCGCCACGCTGAGCCGGGCGGTGGAGAACGTGGCCCGCGAGCACGGCACCCTGGTCCTGTCCGGGAGCCTGGACGAGGACCCCCGGCGCGAACTGGAGCTGGTGCGGGCGGCCACCCTGCACCGGGTGGACGGCATCCTGCTGGTCCCGGCCGCGCCCGACCACGCCTACCTGCACCGCGAGATCCGCACCGGCACCCCGGTGGTGTTCGCCGACCGCCCGCCGCGCGGCCTGGACGCCGACGCGGTCATGGCCGCCAACGCCGAGGGGGCCCGCGAGGCGGTGCTGCACCTGGCCGACCACGGGCACACCGAGATCGCCTTCCTGGGCCACGATCGCGGGATCAGCACGGCGGGCGAGCGCCTGGCCGGCTACCGGACCGCCCTGGACGAGCGGGGCCTGCCCGAGCGCCCCGGGCGCGTGGTGTGCGGCCTGGGCGGCTCCGCCGCGGCGGCGCGGGCGACCGTTGCGCTGCTGGACTCCGCGCACCCGCCCACGGCCCTGTTCACCGCCCAGAACCTGGTGACCATCGGCGCCATCCAGGCCCTCCAGGAACGCGGCCTGCACGAGCGCGTCGCGGTGGTGGGCTTCGACGACTTCCCCATGGCCGACCTGCTCACGCCCCGGGTGACCGTGATCGCCCAGGACGTGATGGGCATCGGCGCCCTGGCGGTGCGGCGGCTCTTCGCGCGCATCGCGGGCGACGACGGCCCGCCCCGCGAGGAGCGGGTGCCCACCGCGCTCGTCGTGCGCGGGTCCGGGGAGATCCCCCCGCCGGACCCGCGTTGACGGCCCTCCCGGGCCCGTACTCGGACTCGGGCTCGGGAGGAGCGGACCCGGACGTGCCCGGAGCGGCGACCGGACGGGGCCGCCGGGACGACCCTGCTCCCGGGGGCGCCGCCGACGGCCCGTCGCGCCGCCGGGGGGCCAGGCCGCCGCAGGCCGGAACCCCCGGTCACACCGGCGACGGTCCGGTCGGCGCGTCAGGTGAGCGAGGAGTAGGCCACCACCCCGCGCCGCACCAGGTCACCGGCCTTGCGCGCGGTGGTGCGCACCTCGGCGTCGCCGCTGGCCCCGGCGATCTGGCCGAGCATGTCCACCAGCATCTTGGCGGTGCGCACGAAGTCACCGGCGGGCATGTCCGCCTGGCGCAGGATGGCGTCCAGCCGGTCGCCGCCCGCCCACCGGTGCGCCGTCCACACGAAGCCCAGGTCGGGCTGGCGCAGGAACGACACCCGGTGCCGGGACTCGACCTCGGACAGCTCGCCCCACAGGCGCACCATCTCCGCGAGCGTCTCGTCCACCCGCCCGCCGGGCAGACGCGGGTAGGCGTCGTCGCCCCGGCGCGCCTCGTAGACCAGCGAGGCGGCGCAGGCGGCCAGCTCGACCGGGGTCAGCCCCTTCCACAGGCCGCGGCGCAGGCACTCGGCCACGAGCAGGTCCAGTTCGGAGTAGACCTTGGCCAGCCGCGACCCGTCGTCGGAGACGCTGTCCTCCTCCAGGTACCCCAGGTCGTCCAGCACCCCGCACACGCGGTCGAAGGTGCGGGAGATGACGTGCGAGCGCCCCTCCACCCGGCGGCGCAGGCCGTCGGTCTCCCGGCGCAGGCGGAAGTAGCGTTCGGCCCAGCGGGCGTGGTCCTCGCGGTCGGCGCACCCGTGGCAGGGGTGCTGGCGCATCTCCCCGCGCAGGCGCAGCACCTCGGAGTCCTCCCCCGCGTCGCGCGAGCCCCGCTCGTAGACGGGGTCGGTGCCGCGCTCCTTGAGCTTGTTGCGCAGCGTGGAGGCCAGGTCCTGGCGCGAGCGCGGCGACTTGGCCGAGAACGACTTGGGCACGCGGATGCGCCCGGAGGGGTGCACCGGCACGGTGAAGTCGCTGGCGTTGACCCGCTTGACCTGCTTGTCCACGGTGAGCACCAGGGGCGCGGGCAGGTCGTGGCGCAGCCCCGGGTCCAGCACGACCGCGTGTCCGGAGTAGCGGCCCGAGGGGATGCGGATGATGTCGCCGGTGCGCAGCTTCTCCAGGCTCTCCAGGGCCTCGTCGCGGCGCCGGGCCGAACGGTTCTTGGAGAGCATGGACTCGCGGTCGCTCAGGGCGCGGCGCAGCGCGGCGTACTCCATGAAGTCGCCCAGGTGGCACTCGGCCGCCTGGGCGTAGCCCTCCAGGGCCTCCTCGCTCTTGCGCAGCTGTTTGACCAGGCCCACGACGGCGCGGTCGGCCTGGAACTGGGCGAAGGACGCCTCCAGCATGTTGCGGCTGCGCTGACGGCCGACCTGGCCGACCAGGTTCACCGCCATGTTGTAGGAGGGCTGGAAGCTGGAGTTGAGGGGGTAGGTGCGGGTGCCCGCGAGGCTGGCCACCGACTCGGGGTCGGTCCCGGCCTGCCACACGACCACCGCGTGGCCCTCCACGTCGATGCCGCGCCGCCCGGCGCGTCCGGTGAGCTGCGTGTACTCGCCGGGGGTGAGCTGGGCGTGGGTCTCGCCGTTCCACTTGTCGAGTTTTTCGATGACCACCGTGCGCGCGGGCATGTTGATGCCCAGGGCAAGGGTCTCGGTGGCGAACACCGCGCGGATGAGGCCGCGCGAGAACAGGTGCTCGACGATCTCCTTGAAGGTGGGCAGCATCCCGGCGTGGTGGGAGGAGATACCCGCCTCCAGGGCGCGCAGCCACTGCTCGAAGCCGAGCACGGCCAGGTCGGCGGGCGGGATGTCGGCGCACCGCGTCTCGGCGTACTCGCGGATCTCGTCGGCCTCCTCCGGGGTGGTGAGCACCAGCCCGGCCGCCAGGCACTGGCGGACGGCGTCGTCGCACCCCGCCCGGCTGAAGATGAAGGTGATCGCGGGCAGCAGGCCGTCGTCGTCCAGCTCCTCGATGATGGTGGGCCGTGAGGGCGGCGCGAACCGCGAGCGCGGCCGCACGTTGCCGCGGGCCCGCGACTGCGGGTGGCGGCGCCGGTTGGCGAGCTGGGTGATGCGCGAGTCCTCCTCGGCGAACCGGGTCAGCCGGGGGTTGATCCGCAGCTTCTGCCCGCCGACCTCGATCTCGCGGGGCTGCCAGCCCTGGCGGCGGCGCTCACGCCTGCGCTTCTTGGCGCGCCCGGTGGAGCCCTCCCGCTCCTCCCCGTCCCCGGACCCGGGGCCGGTGTCCTCCTCCATGTCCACGAACAGGTCGTGGACGCGGTTGCCGACCATCACGTGCTGCCACAGCGGCACGGGCCGCTTCTCGTCGACGATGACGGTGGTGTCGCCGCGCACCTGCTGGAGCCACTCGCCGAACTCCTCGGCGTTGCTGACGGTGGCCGAGAGGGCGACCATGCGCACCGACTCGGGCAGGTGGATGATCACCTCCTCCCAGACCGCGCCGCGGAAGCGGTCGGCGAGGTAGTGCACCTCGTCCATCACCACGTAGGCCAGTCCGCCGAGGGTGGACGAGCCCTCGTAGAGCATGTTGCGCAGCACCTCGGTGGTCATGACCACCACGGGCGCCTCGCCGTTGACGCTGTTGTCACCGGTGAGCAGGCCGACCTGGTCGGCGCCGTAGCGCTTGACGAGGTCGTTGTACTTCTGGTTGGACAGCGCCTTGATGGGCGTGGTGTAGAAGCACTTGGTGCCCTCGCCCAGGGCCAGGTGTACGGCGAACTCGCCGACCACGGTCTTGCCGGAGCCGGTCGGCGCGGCCACCAGCACCCCGTGGCCGTTCTCCAGCGCCTTGCAGGCCCGGATCTGGAAGGGGTCGAACTCGAACCCGTAGAGGCCCTGGAAGGCCTCGATGGCGGCGCTGGAGGACCCCTGGCGCCGACGGAAGGCGGCGTACCGCTCAGCGTGACTACTCATATGGCCTCCAGCCTATGAGGTCAGCTCCAACATCTCGACCGCTTTGGGGGTCACCTCGCAGACCAGTGGCGGTTCCCCGACGCGTTCACCGTCGGCGTAGGCGACGCCCGCCGCGCCGCGGATGGTGACGGTGCGCCCGCGTTCGACCACCACCTCGTCGAGGCCGGTGTGGCTGCCGTTGAAGACGCGGGGGAACACGCTCAGGAAGCGGCCGATCGGGGCCTGGCGGACGAAGACCACGTCGAGGAGGCCGTCGTCGGGGACGGCGTCGGGGCACACGTGCATGCCGCCGCCGTAGGCGCTGGTGTTGCCGACCGCGACGAGCATCCCGGGTTCGGCGATGCGGCGCCCGTCCACCTCGATGTCGTAGTCGATGGGGTGGAAGGAGCGCAGCTCGGCCAGGATTCCGGCCACGTACCCCGCGCGGCCGATCCGGTGGCGGAACCCGTTGACGCGCTCATTGACCCGGGCGTCGAAGCCGCAGGCCAGGACGCTGAGGAAGTAGCGCTGCGTGCCGTCGGCCAGGGTCAGGCGCACGGCGTCCGCGGGGCGGGTGCGCCCCCGCAGGACCGCCTCGGCCACGTCCCTGGCCGACCCTCTCGGGCGGCCGAAGGCGCGGGCGATGTCGTTGCCGGTCCCGGTGGGGACCACGGCCAGGGGGACCCCGGTGCCCACCACCGCCTGCAGGGCCTGGTGGACGAGCCCGTCCCCGCCCACGGCCACGAGCGCGTCGGGGCGGTCGGAGGCGGCCAGGCGGGCCATGCGGCGGCTGTCGGCGGCCGAGCGGCCGGTGTAGACGTGCACTCTGGCTCCCGCCTCGCGCAGCGCCTCCTTGAGGCGTACCGCGACGACGGCCGCGCGGCGCCGCCCGGAGTTGGGGTTGACCAGGAGGGCGATGTGTGGGGGCATGGGAGTCCTAGCGGGAACGGGGGCGCGGGGTGCGCCGGAGCGCGCCGTGCCCGGTGCGCTCGTCTCCCGTCGGCCACGGGGGCGGGAACGGCGCACGGCGGTGTGGCTACGGGCTTCCCGAACCGGACCGCGGGCCCGGCCGGGGTACCTGATGGGTCACACTACCCACACCGGCCCCGCCGCCGCACCAGCCGGCCACCAGGTTTCTGGCGGCCCCGTGCGGCGCCCCGCCGCTCCCGCCGAAGGCCCCGGATTTCGGTCATCCCGGATCACGCCCCCGCGCATCCCCGAAGGAAGGGCCCGCGAGGCGGCCTCAGCTCCCGGCGGTGTGGGGCCGCGCGGTGCCGTACTCCTCGGCGGTCATGATCCTGCCCTCCAGCGTCGGCTGCGCGACCGGCTGCTGGGGCTGGGGCTGCGCGGCGGCCCGCTCCGGCTCGGCGGGCCGCGCGCCGTCGGCGTCGTCGTGCATGCCCTTGGTCTCGGCCTTGAGGATGCGGGCGCTGCGGCCCAGGGAGCGCGCCAGGTCCGGGAGCTTCTTGGCTCCGAACAGCAGTAGCGCGATGACCAGGAGGATCAGGATCTCACGTGCCCCGAAACCCATCGTTCTCACTTCCTTCTTCCGCGGCGTGCCCCGTGGCACGGCCTCCTCGGCTCGGGTGCCCGGTCCCCCCGGGTCCACGGCCGCTCAACACAACGATGAACCACGCATGCGGCGCTTGTCATCCGGGGGGCTGGAAACGGTACCCCATGCCGGGCTCGGTGATGAGGAACCGCGGCGCCTTGGGGTCGGGTTCGAGCTTCTTGCGCAGCTGGGAGACGTACAGGCGCAGGTAACCGGTGTCGGTGACGTGCTCGGACCCCCACACGTCCGCCAGCAGCCTCTGGCGTGTGACGAGCTTCCCGGCGTGGCGCATGAGGATCTCCAGGATGCGCCACTCGGTGGGGGTCAGCCGCACGCCCTCCGCGCCCGAACCGCCCTCGCGGGTCACGGTCCTGGCCGACAGGTCCACGGTCAGCTCCCCCAGCCTGACGAGCGGTTCGGCGTCGCCGCCCGCGCCCCGGCGGGTCAGGGCCCGCACCCGCGCCAGGAACTCGTCGATGGCGAAGGGCTTGGTGACGTAGTCGTCGGCGCCCGCGTCGAGCGCCTGGACCTTGTCCACGGAGTCGGTGCGCCCGGAGACGACGAGGATCGGGGCGCTGGTCCAGCCGCGCAGCCCCTCGATGACCTCCACCCCGTCCAGGTGCGGCATGCCCAGGTCGATCACGTACAGGTCCGGGCGCTGGTCGACGGCGGCGTTGAGGGCGTCGGCGCCGTTGGTGGCGACCACGATGTCGTAGCCGCGGGCGCGCAGGGTCACCCTGAGGGCGCGCAGGATCTGCGGGTCGTCGTCGGCGACGAGGATCCTCACGCGTCCTCCCCAGGGTCGGGGCGCTCGGCCAGGGGCAGGGAGATGACCATGGTCAGCCCGCCGCCGGGGGTGTCCTCGGCGGTGAGCCGCCCGCCCATCCCCTCCACGAACCCCCGGGACAGCGCCAGCCCCAGGCCCAGGCCCGTGGTGTTGTCGGTGTCGCCCAGCCGCTGGAAGGGGACGAAGAGCTGGTCGAGGCGGTCCGGGGAGACGCCCGGGCCGTGGTCGATCACCCGGATCTGGGCGGCGGCGCCGAAGGCGCTGGTGGCCACGCGGGCCCCGCGCCCCGGCGGGGAGAAGCGCACGGCGTTGGCCAGGAGGTTGACGATGGCCCGCTGGAGCAGCCCGGCGTCGGCGCGCACGGCGGGCAGGTCGGGGTCCAGTTCCAGGTCCACGTCGGCGGGGCCCAGGCCCAGCTCGTCCAGCGCGGGCAGGATCACCTCGTCCACGTCGGTGTCGTGGGCGGAGACCGCCAGCACGCCCGCCTGGAGCCTGCTGACGTCCAGCAGGTCGGTGACCAGGGCGGTGAGCGTGGCCAGGCTCTCCTCGGCCGTGGCGAGCAGTTCGTCGCGGTCGCCGGGCGACCAGTCCACCCCGGACAGGCGCAGGCTGCTGACCGCGGTGGTCACGGCGGCCAGCGGACGGCGCAGGTCGTGGCTGACCGCGGAGAGCAGGGCGCTCCTGACCTGGTCGTTCTCGGCGAGCGGGCCCACCTCGCTGGCGGTGGCGCGCAGGTCCTGGTGTTCGAGGGCCGCGTCGATCTGGGTGGCGATCACCTCCAGGAGCCGCCGTTCGGAGGCGCCGAGCTCGGCGCCGTGGAGTTCGAGGCTGGCGCGCTCGCCCACGGCCACGACCGTGGGTTCGGCACCGGGCGGGGCCTCGCCCGCGGAGCTGAGGACCGCACCGTCCGAGCGCAGCCGCACCGCGTCCAGGGCGAAGGCCTCGCGGGTGCGGCCGACCAGGGCCCTGAGGGCGTCCTGGCCGCGCAGGACGCTGCCCGCGACGGTGGCGAGCAGCTCGAACTCGGCCCCGGCCCGCTGGGCGGCGCGGGTGCGGCGCGCGGCCTGGTCGACGACGTAGCTGACCAGGACCGCGTTGAGGGCGTACAGGACCAGGGCGCCCAGGTGGACGGGGTGGTCGATCCTGATCTGCAGCACCGGTTCGATGAACAGCAGGTCCAGCGTCACGGCCGACATCACGGCGGTGTAGAGCGCGGGCCAGATGCCGCCGACCAGCGCCACGACCACCACCAGCAGCTGGTAGGTCAGCACGTCCGCGACCAGCGCCTCCGGGCTGCGCTCGGCCGCCAGCATCCAGGTCAGGAGCGGTCCCGCCACGAGCGAGAGCGCGAACCCGGCCAGGCGGCGCCGCAGGCTGAGCGCCCCGCCCAGGCGCGGCAGGGCCGGACCCCTGGCGGCCGCGGCGTGGTTGACCATGTGCACGTCGATGGGGCCCGACTCGCGGATGACGGTCGCGCCGACCCCGGGTCCGGTGAGCGCGGTGAGGAGGCGGCCGCGGCGGCTGATGCCGATGACCAGCTGCGTGGCGTTGACCGCGCGGGCGAACTCCACCAGCGAGCGGGGGATGTCGTCGCCGACCACCTGGTGGAAGGTGCCCCCCAGCCGCTCGGTCAGGACGCGCTGGGCGGCGAGAGCCTCGGGACGGGCGTCGCGCAGGCCCTCCTGGCCGCTGACGTGCAGGGCCAGGAGTTCGCCGCTGCCCGAGCGGGCGGCGATGCGCGCGCCCCGGCGCAGCAGCGTCTCCCCCTCGGGGCCGCCGGTGAGGGCGACCACGACGCGCTCGCGCGCCTCCCAGGTGCTGTCGATGCGGTGTTCGGCCCGGTAGTCCATCAGCGCGCTGTCGACCTCGTCGGCCAGCCAGAGCAGGGCCAGTTCGCGCAGCGCGGTGAGGTTGCCCAGGCGGAAGTAGTTCGACAGGGCGGCGTCGATGCGCTCGGCAGGGTAGACCCGGCCCGCCGCGAGCCGGTCGCGCAGGGCCTGGGGCGCGAGGTCGACCAGCTCGATCTGGTCGGCCGCGCGCAGCACCCGGTCCGGGACGGTCTCGCGCTGGGGCGCCCCGGTGATGCGCTGGACCACGTCGTTGAGGGACTCGATGTGCTGGATGTTGACGGTGGTGATGACGTCCACGCCCGCGGCGCACAGCCGCGCCACGTCCTCCCAGCGCTTGCCGTGGCGCGCGCCCGGGGCGTTGGTGTGGGCGAACTCGTCGACCAGGGCGACCTGCGGCCGCCTGGCCAGGACGGCGTCCAGGTCCATCTCCGTCAGGCCCACGCCCCGGTGGGAGACCGCCGTGCGGGGGACGGTCTCCATCCCGTCGAGCAGGGCGGCGACGGCCTCGCGGCCGTGGGTCTCCACGATGGCGACCACCACGTCGCGGCCCTCGTCGCGCAGGCGCCTGCCCTCCTCCAGCATGGTGTGGGTCTTGCCCACTCCCGGGGCCGCCCCGAGGAAGACCCGCAGCCGTCCCCGCCTCATCAGCTTCCCCACCGGTCGAGCGCGATGTTCAACTCCAGGACGTTGACCCTCTCCTCGCCGAGGAATCCCAGGTCCCGGCCCTCGATACTACGCCCGACCAGGGCCCGCAGCTCCCCCTCGGGCAGGCCGCGCGCCTCGGCCACCCGCGGCACCTGGAGCAGGGCGTACTCGGGGCTGATGTGGGGGTCCAGACCCGAGGCGGACGCGGTCAGGGCGTCCATTGGGACGCGGTCGGGATCCACTCCCTCGAAGGCGGCGACCGCCTCCCGGCGCTCCTCGACCGCCGCGACGAGCCCGGGGTTCTCCGGGCCCAGGTTGCTGCCGCCGGAGGCCCCGGCGTCGTGGCCGTCCCCGGCGGCCGAGGGCCGGGACTGGAACCACTCGGGCAGGGGACGGCCGTCGGAGCCGGTGAAGGACTGGCCGATCAGCGCGGACCCCACGACCGTCCTGTCCGGCGCGCGCAGCAGCGAGCCGTCGGCGCGGGCGGGCATGAGGGTCTGGGCCAGGAGCGTGGCGGCCAGCGGGTAGGCCAGGCCGAGCACGAGGGGCAGGACCAGCACCGCACGGAGGGCGGCGCCGAACTGGCGCAGGATGGCGCGTGTGGAGCTCATGGTGGGTGTTGCCTCCCGTGGGAGCGCGTCAGAATCCGGGGAGGAGGCTGACGACGCGGTCGATCAGTGCGATGCCGGCGAAGGGGGCGACCACGCCGCCCAGGCCGTAGAGGAGCAGGTTGCGGCTCAGGACGCGGGACGCGCTCAGCGGCCGGTGGCGCACGCCGCGCAGGGCGAGCGGGATCAGGACGACGATGACGAGCGCGTTGAACACGACCGCGGACATGACGGCCGAGGCCGGAGAACCCAGCCCCATCACGTTGAGCGCGGCCAGGCCGGGGAAGGCGCCCGCGAACAGCGCGGGGATGACGGCGAAGTACTTGGCGACGTCGTTGGCGATGGAGAAGGTGGTCAGGGCGCCGCGGGTCATGAGCAGCTGCTTGCCGATCCGCACGACGTCGATGAGCTTGGTCGGGTCCGAGTCCAGGTCGACCATGTTCCCGGCCTCCTTGGCGGCGGAGGTGCCGGTGTTCATCGCCACGCCCACGTCCGCCTGGGCCAGGGCCGGGGCGTCGTTGGTGCCGTCGCCGGTCATCGCGACGAGGGCGCCGCCCTCCTGCTCGCGGCGGATGAGGGCGAGCTTGTCCTCGGGGGTGGCCTCGGCGAGGAAGTCGTCCACCCCGGCCTCGGCGGCGATCACCCGGGCCGTCAGCGGGTTGTCGCCGGTGACCATGACGGTGCGGATGCCCATCGCCCCGAGTTCGGCGAACCGTTCGGCGATGCCCTCCTTGACCGCGTCCTTGAGGTGGACCACCCCGAGGACGCGGGCCCCTCCCCCGGGTTCGCGCACGGCGACGGCCAGCGGGGTGCCCCCGCCCTGCGAGACGTCGACGACCAGCGCCTCCAGGTCGGTGCGCACCACGGCGCCGACCGGGCCCTCCTCACCGACCCACGCGGTGACCGCCGAGGCGGCCCCCTTGCGGATGCGGGTGCCGTCGGGCAGGTCCAGGCCGCTCATCCGCGTCCGGGCGGTGAAGGGCACGACCTCGCCCCGGGCCGCCGGGCCGACGTCGGCCCCCCGCGCGGCGGCCAGCTCCACGACGGAGGTGCCCTCGGGCGTGGGGTCGGCCAGGGAGGACAGGGCGGCGGCGCGGACCAGGTCCGCCTCGGGCATGCCCTCCAGTGGCAGGAACGCGCTCGCCCTGCGGTTGCCGTGGGTGATGGTGCCGGTCTTGTCGAGCAACAGGGTGCTCACGTCCCCGGCGGCCTCCACGGCCCGGCCGGACACGGCCAGGACGTTGCGGCGCACGAGCCGGTCCATTCCGGCGATGCCCACGGCCGAGAGCAGGGCGCCGATGGTGGTGGGGACGAGGCACACCAGGAGGGCGACCAGGACGGGCACGCTCACCGGCGCGCCCACGTGGGCGGCGATCGGGCTCAGGGTGAGCGCGACGACCACGAAGACGACCGACAGGCTCGCCAGCAGGATGTTGAGCGCGATCTCGTTGGGGGTGCGCTGGCGCGAGGCGCCCTCGACCAGGGAGATCATCCGGTCCACGAAGGTCTCCCCCGGCCGGGAGGTGACGCGCACCACGATCCGGTCCGAGAGCACCCGGGTGCCGCCGGTCACGGCGCTGCGGTCGCCGCCGGACTCGCGGACCACGGGGGCCGACTCGCCGGTGATCGCCGACTCGTCCACCGAGGCGATGCCCCAGACGACGTCGCCGTCACCGGGGACGAGTCCACCGGCCGAGACCACCACGACGTCGCCGGGGGCCAGCTCGGAGGAGGCGACCGGGTCCGTCACCGCGTGCTCGGCGGAGGGGTCGGCCGCGGGGTCGTAGGCGCGGACCCGGTTGGCCGTGGTGCTGGTGCGCGTGCGGCGCAGGCTGTCGGCCTGGGCCTTGCCGCGCCCCTCGGCCACCGACTCGGCCACGTTCGCGAACAGGACCGTCAGCCACAGCCAGACGGCGATGGCAGCGGTGAACCCGACCGGGACCGGGGAGCCGCCGGAGGGCTCGGGACCGCCGAGGAAGGGCTCGGCGACCGCCAGGACGGTGGTGAGCGCCGCGCCCGCCTCGACGACGAACATGACGGGGTTGTGCCGCATCGACCTGGGGTCGAGCTTGCGCAGCGCGCCGGGCAGGGCCGCGGCGAGCTGGCGGGGGCCGAAGGCCCGCCGGGCGTTCCTCGGGGCGGGACCGTCGCCGGTCGGCCGGTCGGTGTCGGGGGCGTGCGTTGTCAGGGACACGGTGCTCACAGTCCTTCCGCCAGGGGGCCCAGCGCGAGAACGGGGAAGTAGGTCAGGGCGGTCACCAGGACGGTGACGCCCACGAGCAGGCCGACGAACTGCGGCCGGTGGGTGGGCAGGGTCCCCGGTGTGGCGGACACCCTGTCCTGGGCGGCGAGGGAGCCCGCCAGGGCCAGGACGAACACGACGGGTACGAACCGGCCCAACAGCATGGCCACGCCCAGGGCGGTGTTGAACCAGGGGGTGTCGGCGGTCAGCCCCGCGAAGGCGGAGCCGTTGTTGTTGGAGGCCGACGTGAACGCGTACAGCACCTCCGAGAGCCCGTGCGGTCCGGTGTTGAGGAGGGAGGTGGCCACGACGTCGGCGCGCACGGCGGGGACGGCGAAGCTCAGCGCCGTACCGGCCAGCACCAGGGTCGGGGTGACCAGGATGTACAGGCTGGCGAGCTTGATCTCCCGCGGCCCGAGCTTCTTGCCCAGGTACTCGGGGGTGCGCCCGACCAGCAGGCCGCCGACGAACACCGCCAGGACGGCCAGCACGAGCATCCCGTACAGGCCCGAGCCCACACCGCCCGGCGCGACCTCGCCGAGCATCATGTTGACCATGGGCATCATGCCGCCCAGCGCGGTGTAGGAGTCGAACATCGAGTTCACCGCTCCGGTCGAGGTCAGCGTGCTCGCCGACCCGAACAGGGTGGAGGCGTACACGCCGAACCGCTGCTCCTTGCCCTCCCAGGCGCCCCCGGCCGCCTCGGGCGCCGTGCCCGCGCCGTGGGCCTCCAGGAGGGTGAGCGCGGTCAGGGAGGCGGTGAACAGGACGGCCATGGCGGCGAGGATCGCGTAGCCCTGCCGGTGGCTGTCCACCATCCGCCCGAAGGCGCGCGGAAGGGTGAACGGGATGATCACCATGAGCAGGACCTGGAACAGGCTGGTCCAGGGCGCCGGGTTCTCGAAGGGGTGCGCCGAGTTGGCGTTGAAGAACCCGCCGCCGTTGGTGCCCAGGATCTTGATGGCCTCCTGGGAGGCCACCGGGCCGCCGGGGACGGTCTGGGTGGCGCCGGTGAGGGTGGTGGCCTCGGTGAAGCCGTTGAGGTTCTGCACCACGCCGCCCGCGACGAGCACCAGTGCGGCCAGCAGGGAGACGGGGAGCAGGAGACGCAGCGTGCCGCGGGTCAGGTCCACCCAGAAGTTGCCGATCGTGCCCGAGCGGCGGCGGGCGAAGCCCCGGACGAGGGCGACGGCGACGGCGATCCCCGTGCTCGCCGACACGAAGTTCTGGACGGCGAGCCCGGCGAACTGGACGGTGTAGCCCAGGGTCAGCTCCGGCGAGTAGGACTGCCAGTTGGTGTTGGTCACGAACGAGGCGGCCGTGTTGAAGGCCAGCCCCTCGGGGACCGGCGGCAGGCCCAGCGCGTGGGGCAGGACGTGCTGGAGGCGCTGGAGCAGGTAGAGCAGGACCAGGCCCACCGCCGAGAAGGCGAGCACGGCGCGCAGGTAGGCGGGCCAGGACTGCTCGGAGCGGGGGTCCACGCCGACCAGGCGGTAGAACCCGCGCTCGATCCGCAGGTCCTTGGGCGAGGTGAAGACCCGGGCCGTGTAGTCGCCCACCGGGCGGTACAGCAGGGCCAGGACCAGGGCGAGGGCGGCGACGGGCAGGGCCGCGAGGAGCACCGTCATCAGAACCGCTCCGGTCTGATGAGGGCGCACACGAGGTAGGCGATCGCGGCCACCGCGAGCGCGGCGGCCAGGAGGTCGAGGACGATCACAGCTTCTCGACCCCCCGGCCGATCACGCCCACGAGCGCGAACACGGCGAGGGCGCCGAGGAGGTAGACGGCGTCGAGCACGGT
>NZ_QPFC01000948.1:0-3099 GCF_003427465.1 Nocardiopsis sp. TNDT3
CGGGCGGGTGCCCGGGCACCCGCCCGCGCCATCGGGGACCGGGTACCCGGCCGGGACGGAGGCCTGCCCGCCGGGCCCCCGCCGTCCTCAGGGTCCTCACTCCGCGAGCGCGTCGAGGTAGACCCAGGCGCCCTCGTGGCGCACGAAGCGGCTGTTCTCGACGAGCGCCCCGTCGCGGGCGCCCTCGCGGTAGGAGGCGCGGAAGGCGACCGTGCCCTCGTTGTGGAACGGGGTGCCCCCGGTGGTGGACAGGACCTCCAGGCGCACCCACTCGGTGCCGGGGTCCAGGTCCAGGCGTCGCGGCCTGGTGCTCGGGTGCCAGGTCCGCAGGAGGTGGTCGCGGTCGCCGACCGCGAAGGCGCTGTAGCGGGAACGCATGAGCTGTTCGGCGGTGGACGCCGTGGCCCGCCCGCTGTGCAGGCGGCCGCAGCAGTCCCGGTAGACCGCCGGACCGCCGCAGGGGCAGGGCGCCTCGGGATCGGCCGCGGGCCGGGGCGGGGACGTGCGGTGGCGGGGTCTGCGCTGCGACATGCCCTCCATTGTGGCGTCCCGCCCCCGCTGGCGGTGACAGGTCCGAAGCCGAGGCGGCCGCGGAGCCGGGGTGGCTGCGGAACCGGGCCGGTCGCGGAGCCAGGGCCGTTGTGGAGCAGGGGTGGCCGCGGAGCCGGGCCGGGGCCTGGCCGGGGTCGGCCGCCCCCGGAGCCCGCACGCGGGGAAACGGCTCCCGCGTTCAGGCGCGGCCCGAACCGTCGGAGCCGTCGGACAGGGGCTCCCGTGTCAGGTCGGTCGGGGGCGTCACGCTCCGGACGTCCTGTCCGGTGAGGCCGGAGTGCACCTCGGCCGCCACGGACTCGACGGTGTCCACCCCGTACCGCATTCCGTCGTTGTCGTCGGTCAGGACGACGATGTCGTAGTCGCCGACCGGGGTTCCGCGGAAGCCGCCGATGCTGTGCACCCGCCAGAGGTCGGTGCCGGTGTGGGGCAGCCAGCCGTTCTTGAGGTGGACCTCGGCGTCGGCGGGCGCTCCCGAGGGCACGCCCCAGCGCTGTTCCCCGATGACGTCGCCCATGAGGCCGAGCGCGAACCCGCGCTCCTCCCGGCCGAGCACGTCGTTGTCGGTGCGCAGCAGGCGGAGCAGGGTGAGCTGGTCGGAGACGGTGGTCCCCATCAGCCCGACGTAGCCCTCGGGGTCCGGTTCCGTGGCGTCCATGCCCGCCAGGTCGAGGAACCGCTGGATGCGCTCGGCGCCGACCCTGTTGCGCAGCTCCGTGGCGGCGTCGTTGTCCGAGACGGTGATCATGGCGGTCGCCAGGTCCCTCTCCTCGGCGGTGAGCTCCCGGTCCTCGTCCATGGCGGTGCGCAGCAGCGCGCCGAGGACGACGACCTTGCCGACGCTGGCCGCGTCGAACTCCGCGTCGGGGTCGAGTCCGCAGGTGAGGTCGCCGCCGTGCGCGAAGACCCCCACGGCGATCGTCCCCTCCCGCTCGTCCGCCCGCTCGCGGATCCCTTCGTCGAGCCGTCGCGCGACGTCGGGGTGCGACTCGGAGGCGCAGATCGGCTCCTGCGCGGAGGCTTCCGTCGCGGCGGCCCCCGGTGCGGCGGCGGCCGCCCCGGCGGTGGCTGACCCGGCGGTGAGCGCGGCGGCGAGGACCACGGCGGCGGACCGTGCCGGGCGGCGGCACCCGGCGGGCGTGCGGTCGGCGGACATGGAAGGGGCCCTCCCTCGTTCGGCGGATCGGGGCGGCGCGGCAGGCCGCGGACGGGACCGACGGACACCCTGAGGACGCGTAGGAGCACACAGGGCGACTGACCGGCGCCCTTCGATTCTCGGTGCCCGCGCTCCGCCGCGCGTGAGCGACACGGGACCTTCCGCTCCCGCGAAGCGGTGGCGCGGGGCGGGTGGTACGGGGTCTGCGCGGTGGGGGCGCTCCTCCCCCTGAGCCCCCGGGAGGGGGTGTGGGCACCGCGCGGCCCGGGACCGCGCCGACTCCCCCTCACAGCGTCCCGACGGTCTCCCAGGTCTCGGGGTCGAGGAGTCGCACGCCCGCTTCCTCCGTCTTCACCGCGACGACCTCTCCGTCCGGGTGCGGAGCCACGTACCAGGGGACCAACCCGTCCGGGAGGAGGCTCTCCCCGCTCTCCAGGTCCCACGCCCCGCCGTACTCCTCCACTTCCGCACCGTAGTCCTCGGGATCGGAGTCCCACCACGTGACGTACACACGACCGAGCCACGGGTCCACGACGACCTCCTGGATCCAGGGCTCCTGGAGTTCGGCCGCCTCCTCCATGTCGAACGCGTCGACCCGGCGCCCGGCGACGACGTCCCACACGATGACCTCGCCCCCGTGGACGTAGACGACCTCGTCCGTCCCCCGGACCGGCGCGAAGACCCCGTCCGCCACCGGACGGACCGTGTGCAGCCGTTCGCCCGTGCGCACGTCCCAGACCGTGACGCTCCAGTCCGAGGAGTCCACGGAGTTCCTCAGTGCCAACCGCCGTTCGTCGAGGAAGACGGGGTCTCCCCCGTCGCTGTCGATGGTGTTCACGGTCCTCCCCGACGCGCTGTCGACGATCTGCACGCCCGCACCCGGGACGGCACTCGACCCGGAGAGGGCGATCAGCCCGTCGGGGGAGACCGCGATCCCGTCCACGGTCGGAGGCGGCTCCGAGGGGGTCCCACCGGCCGATCCCCCGTTCCCGTACCCGGTGACCGTGCCCGAGACCAGGTCGAACCCCTGCCCCACCGGCGCCGGGTACTCGTTCCCGGGGCGCGGTTCCGCTTCCATGACCACGGCGGCGACACCGCATCCCTCGGGCAGGAAACCGAAGCCCGCCAGCCTGTCGAGGGGCGTGCTGGGACGGGCGATCTCCCGGCCCTCCCTCCAGTCCCACACGCTCATCTCGTCCTGGAGGGTGTGCATCACCAGCAGGTCACCGTCGGGGGAGAACACCATGTGGGAGAAGATCTCCAGGTCGTCGGCGTCCCGTTCCCGGGCGGGGGCGAACCCCTCCGCCTCGGTGCAGTCGGCGACCGCCGGCTCCGGCGCGTGCGCGGGGTCCGCCGACCCGTCCCGTGCCACCACGAGTGCTGTGGCGGCG
>NZ_QPFC01000949.1:0-7392 GCF_003427465.1 Nocardiopsis sp. TNDT3
CTCCGGTCCCGCCGGGGCTCAGGTGTAGCCGAGCCGGGACAGCTCCGTGCCCGCCACCTGGCGCACGTCGCCGTACTGGTCGCGCGTCAGGCGCTCGCGCCACGACCCCACGCCCCAGGACTCCGCGGTCAGCAGCTCCGAGGCCGACACCCGCGCCCCGGTGAACTCCCGCAGCCGCTCGGCCGCCTCCACCTCGCCGCCGTGCACGTCCTCGTAACGCAGGGTCATCAGCTGCTCGGCGCCGATGGAGCGGCGCAGCAGGGCCGACATGCGGATCGCCCCGCGCCAGCGCATCGCGCACTTGGCGGCGGTGGAGCCCTCCGTGAACGCGGACAGGTCCGACTCCTCCTCCAGGCCGAAGAAGTGGTTGGGGAACTCGTGGTCGAGCTTCATGAAGCTCGGCTTGAGCCAGGCCAGCGAGCGCTCGTCCTCCATCATGTCCGCGATGACGTCGCGGCCGTCCCGGATGACCTGGACGAACAGGGCGTCGGGGAAGGCCGCGTGCAGGGCGGTGGCGCAGAACAGCAGGTCGGGGCTGGCGTCGCCGTAGCGGCGCACCTCCGCGCTGTGCTCGCACGGCTCGGCGGCGGCGTTGGCGGGCACGCGCGCCCACGGCCCCGGACAGCGCGGACAGGTCAGGGGCGTGAGCTGCCAGGCCTCGGCGTAGGCCTCGCGCAGCAGGCTCGCCGTCCCGGCGACCTTCTCCAACGCGAGGGAGGGGCGTCTGGCCACGGCGTAGACGGCGTTGAGCACGCCCGACGAGCCCGCGCCCAGGTGCAGGCCGGGCACGCGCGACAGGGCACGGGCGACCTCGGCGACTCCCGAGTGGGGAGCGCCCAGGACGAACACCGGGCGCTCGACCTTGGTCCCGTTGACCACGAGGATGTAGGACGGCTGCTTCATGACGGTGTCGATTTTCGCACCCTTTGCCCACCTCGTGTGCATCGGCAGGGGATGTGGCCTCCGTGCCCTTCCTGTGCCCCCGAGATTACGCTCCGGTTCGGACCGGCGCCGCGCACCGCCGCGGCCCGGGGCGGTGCGCCGGAGCGTCGCGGGGCGCGCCGTGCGCGGCGGCGGGCGCGGTGGGGCGAACGGTGCCCCGCCCGCGTAAGAATGGGGGGTATGGCCTCGACGACCACCGAATCAGCGCCCTTCTCCGACCCAGGGGAGTTCGAACGGGCCGCCGAACTCCTGGAGTCCGCCGAACGCGTCACGGTCCTCACCGGGGCGGGCGTGTCCACCGACTCCGGCATCCCCGACTTCCGCGGACCGCACGGGGTGTGGACCACCGACCCGGACGCGCAGGCCCTCTCCGACATCGACATCTACATGGGCGACGCGGACGTGCGCCGCAGGGTGTGGGCCCAGCGCCGCACCCACCCGGTGTGGCGGGCCCGCCCCAACGCCGCGCACCGCGCCCTGGCCGACCTGGAGGCCACCGGGCGGCTGCGGGCCCTGATCACCCAGAACATCGACGGCCTGCACCAGCGGGGCGGGACGTCCGAGGACGCGGTCATCGAGGTGCACGGCACCATGCTGCGGGTGGTGTGCATGGCGTGCGGCCTGCGCACGCCGAGCGAGACGGTGCTGGCGCGACTGGACGAGGAGTCCGACCCCCGCTGCCCGGAGTGCGGCGGCATCCAGAAGTCCGACACCATCTCCTTCGGGCAGCGGCTCGACGCGGACGTCGTCGACGCGGCCAGCCGGGCCGCCCGCGAGTGCGACGTGTTCCTGGCCGTGGGCACGTCGCTGACGGTCCACCCGGTGGCGGGGCTGTGCGACGTGGCCATGATGGCGCGGGCCAGCCTGGTGGTCGTCAACGCCGAGCCCACGCCCTACGACGACTTCGCCGGCGCCGTGGTCCGCGACCCCATCGGCACGGCGCTCCCCGCCCTGGTGGAGCGGGTGCGCGCGGCAGGGTAGGGGCGGCGAAGACCGTCTCGGCCGTGCCGGGTTCCGGCACGGCCGGTTGCCGGGGCGGCGCGCTCAGCCCCCGCTGCTGCTGTACCGGCCCGTCGGGGAAGGCGTTCGGCGCAGCCCGGGGACGGTGTCGGCGGCCTGTTCTCCGATCCGCCCGACACCGCCGACGGCACGGGGGCCGTGTTCCGACGCCCACGAGGCCCGGGCGAGTCCGAGGACCCGCTCGAAGACGTCCTCGTGCGTGTACGGGGCCAGGACCCGCAGGACCGGGACGACCGTCTCCTCCCGGAGCTGGGGCCCGACCACGACCGTCCGCACACCGTTGAGGTAGAGGTTGACGACATCCACGAGTTCGGTAGCGAACGCGGACGCCTCGGACACCAGGGCCAGGTCCTCCGCCGCCTGCCTGAGCACCACCAGTTCGAGGCGTCCGAGGGCCCGCTGCGCGAGCAGGCGCCGGTAGGTGCGCAGGCGCTCCCCGGGGTTTTCGGCGGCGGGCTCCAGCCGCAGCCGCATGACCTCGTGGGCCTCCGTCCACGTCGCCTCGGAGTGGACGTCCGAGTACCAGGTGCCCAGGTCCTCCGACACGTGGCCCAGGTAGGGCAGAAGCCCGAACATGAAGCGCGCGGCCGTGCCGTTGACGCGCATAGCCATCGACCGGAGCAGACGGGAGGCGACCGTGTCGTAGGACACGGAGATGCCGTAGGGGTCGGTCACGGAGGGCGCGGCGTCGTTGTTCTTGCGCAGTTCGAACCCCATGCACTCCCCGACGTTGACCGGTGCGCCGTCCTCCCTGCCGATGACCGTCACGGGGCCGTCGGCCTCCCAGCCATCCAGGTGGCGGACGCGGAGCACGGACACGATGCTGAACCACTCGGCGCCGGGCAGGGTGCGCCACATCGTGGTGGTGCCCTGGAGGGTCTGGTCGGGCTCGTGCGCCTCCGGGAAGAGCTCGCGCGCGTCCACCGGCTCCTCCCGCACCAGGCACAGCAGGATCATGAGGTTGCTGGTGTAGTTGGCCTCGCGCTGGGTCACCGGCAGCCGCGTGGGCTCGTAGGCACCGTACGAGCGGTTGGGGGCGGGGAAGGGCGCCTCCTGGAACAGCTCCACGAGCAGCCGCGCGTAGTCCTCGCGGGCCTCCGGCTCCTCGGTGAACCGCCGTTCCAGGAGTTCGGAGAGGAAGTCCACGACCTTCTCCCTGCCCGCGTAGCTGGCGAAGGAGGACAGGGCGTACAGCTCGCCGTCGTCGGGACGCGTACTCCGCGCCCGGCGCCGTGAGGAGCGCGCGCGTGAGGCGTCCAGCTCGTCCAGGGCGACGATCACCGCCCTGGCCACCAGGTACTCGCCGAAGGTGGCGTGCAGGAACTCGAACACGCTCGCGGTGCCCTCGCCGCGCCTGGCCCGGGACTCGTGGACGAAGAAGAACCTGCCCAGCACCTGGTGGGCGGGGTCGATCCGCCCGTGCAGGTCGGTCTCGGCCGCGCGCACCGCGGCGTCGGGCATGAGGACCGCGAGGTCCCGGTCCAGCTCGTCGGCGCTCACACTCTGCTTGCGCCGGGTGAACATCGCCAGCGCGGCGATCTCCAGACGGCGCAGCTCCTCCTCGACCGCGTCGTCGAAGTCGTTCCTGCCCAGACCGGAGTGGTGCTTGTCCACCTCGCGCCTGGCGAACATCGTCAGCAGCCGTTCGTACAGCTCCCCGTGGGACAGGGCGTGCGAGGCGCGCCGCAGACCGTTGTCCCCGGCGTCGTAGATGAGCAGCATGAGCAGCAGCAGGGGCTGCTCGGCCAGTTCGCGGTAGGGCAGGAGGGAGTCGACGGACAGCGGTTCGAGGCCCCGGGAGGCCAGGGCCCGCGCGTTCGCCTCGTTCCACACCCGGACCATCTGTCCGATCTGGGCCTCGGTGAAGGGTTCCAGCCGGACCACGGTGGTGCCCAGGGGGAAGCGCGTCCGGTCCGCCACGACCGTGCGGCTGGTGACGATGACCGCCACGGGCTGCCCCAGAGCCTCCTGCTTGTGCTGGAACTCCTCCACCCGCTCCAGGTAGTCGGAGCGGTCCACACCGGTCGCCTGGAGGAGTTCGTCGAAGCCGTCCAGGATGATGACGGGCAGCGCGCCGTCCGCCGACTCGGCGAGTTCGCGCCAGGACACGCGGGTGTGGAGCGTCTCGGCGAGTCCTTCCTCGATCTGCGCGTGGATGGGCGCGTTCGGCTGGACCGAGCGAAGCTCCACCCGGATGGGGAGGAAGTCGGCGGCGGGCAGGTGGGCCGCGAGCATCTCGGTGAACTTGGACTTGCCCGCGCCCGGGTGGCCCAGGACGACCGTGGGGGTCTCGACGGAGTCCGCATGGATCAGGTGCAGCGCGAAGAAGCGCCGGAGGTCGTCCACGAGTGCGGCCTCCTGCCACACCTCCTCCGTGGAGGGGGAGCCGTTGGTGTCGGCCCTCAGCACACGGCCGCACGGCGGCACGTAGGCGTCCTCCAGGGCGGGCAGGACCAGCCCCGACGACGCCTCGTCCGAGCGCAGCACGGGCTGGCGCAGCACCGCCCGGTAGGAGGCGGCGAGTTCCCGCCTGCGCTGGTCCACCGGTCGGCCGGAGCCCGCCAGCTCCAGCAGTCTGCCTAGCTCCCCGAACCCGTGGGCGAGGACCTGGCGGGTGTGGTCGTGCTCGTAGAGGTGCACCCACATGCCGAACTCGGGGACCTCGGCGGCGAGCTGGCGCAGGTACTCGGTGAGCCGCCGGGCGGCGTCCTCGGGGACCTCGTCGATCAGCCGTGCCATGAGGGGGTGGTCGTGGTCCACAGCGTGTGCGACGGCCTCGGGGTGGCCCACCAGGATGTCGCTGAAGCTGCCCGTGAGGAGGTGGAAGACCTGGAGGATCTCGTAGGGTTCCACGTCCTCGGTGTGCACGTCGGCGGGGGCGGGGAGCGCCCCCAGGTCCTGGAGGGCCGAGTCGAAGGACGTGAACGGTGCGGCGTCGCCGAGCCTGAGCGCGTCCAGGGAGAAGGGAGCTTCGGCCCTGTCGAGGCACTCCTCCACCGCCTCGAAGAACGAGATGACGACCAGTACCTTGTGGGCCGCCTCGATCTTCTCCGTCCGGGACAGGCGGCTCTCACCGCTGATCTTGTCCCGGATGCCCTCGATGGCCTGGCGGCCCTTGCTCACCAGGAAACCGCGCAGGCCGAAGAGGTCGGGCACCCCCACCAGCCCCAGCCCGCCGTCCGCGAGTTTCTCGGCGAGGTTCATCACCTCCGAGTCGTTCTGGCCGAGGACCTTGAGCGCGTCCGCGTAGGTGAGCCGTTTCGCCATCGGGGTGCCTCTTCCGGCTTCGAGGGAGGTGGGGGGAACACGGTCGGACCCGGCACCGGGGGTGGTGCCGAGTCCGCAGGTCAGCATGGGTTTCGGGGGTGAGGGGGAACGAGAGCGGTCCCGTGGTGGGATCCGCTAGGGCAGCTCCCAGTTCACCAGGTCGGAGTTCTGCTCCTTGAGCATCTCGTTGGCGCGGCTGAACGGCTTCGAGCCGAAGAACCCGTTCCGTGCCGACAGCGGGCTCGGGTGCGCGGACTCCACGCACGGCACGCCCGGCATCAGCGGGCGCAGGTTGCGGGCGTCGCGCCCCCACAGGATCGCCACCAGCGGCTTGTCGCGCTCGGCGAGCGCCCGGATGGCCTGCTCGGTGACGGCCTCCCAGCCCTTGCCGCGGTGCGAACCGGCCTTGCCCGGCTCCACCGACAGCACCCTGTTGAGCAGCAGCACGCCCTGCCGGGTCCACGGGGTCAGGTCGCCGTTGGAGGGCATGGGCACGCCCAGGTCGTCGACCATCTCCTTGTAGATGTTGCGCAGGCTCGCGGGCAGGCGCACGTCCGGGGCGACCGAGAAGCTCAGACCCACCGCGTTGCCCGGGGTCGGGTAGGGGTCCTGGCCCACGATGAGCACGCGCACGTCCTCGAAGGGCTGCTTGAAGGCGCGCAGGACGTTCTCACCGGCGGGGAGGTAGGTGCGGCCCTCCGCGACCTCCTGGCGCAGGAAGTCGCCCATCGCGGCGATCTGCGGCGCGACCGGCTCCAGGGCCTCGGCCCAACCGCTGTCCATGATTTCTTTCAGGTCCTTCGGCATGGCCAGAACACTAGCGGCAGCGGGCGACATCCACGTCCGCTTCGGGCCCGCCCCGTTCCCGGGAGCGCGCTTTCTCACCCGAGGACGCGGAGCCGGGAGCCGGTCTCGTCCACCCGGCCGGTCGTTCGCCCACACGGTGGCGCGGGTGGCGGGGAGGTCCGGAGCGCGCTGGCCTCACGCGTCGGGGACGAGCACGACCTTCCCGACGACCGTGCGGGACTCGGCGAGGGCCAGCGCGCGGGAGGCCTCCGAGAGCGGGACGCGGGCGGCCACCTGCGGTGTCAGGACCCCGTCGGCGAGCAGCCGCAGCACCTCGGTCAGGTCCTCGCGCAGCCGGGCGCGGAAGGCGTCGGCGCGGCGGGCGCGTCCGGCCCAGAAGTTGTAGAAGTGGGCGCTCCGGCCGTTGGGCAGGGCGTTCCACACCAGGAGCCGGCCGAAGAGCGCGAGCACGGGCAGCCGGGAGTCGCCCTCGACGTCCTTCGTCGACGCCGTGCCGTAGGAGACGAGTGTGCCGCCGCGCCGCAGCAGGCGCCACGACCGGACCAGGTTCCCGCCGCCGACGTGGTCGAACACCGCGTCCACGCCCTCGGGCGCCAGGTCCCGGATCCTGTCGTACACGTGCGGGTCGCGGTAGTCGACGGGGGTCGCGCCGAGCGCGCGCACGGCCTCGTGGTGGCGCGGCGCGGCCGTGCCGATCACGGTGATCCCGGCGTGCAGGGCGAGCTGGACCAGGACCGTGCCCACGCCGCCGTTGGCGCCCAGTACGACGACGGTGCCGCCCCGTCGCACGCGGGCCGTGCGGTGCAGCATCTGCCAGGCGGTGATGCCGTTGACGAGCAGCGTCTCGACCTGCGCCGGGTCCGTCCCCTCCGGCGCCGCCACGAGATCGCGTGCGTCCAGGACCAGGTGGCTGGCCCAGGCGCCGGTCTTGGTGACGGCGGCGAAGCGACGCCCGACGAGGGAGGCGTCCACGCCCGGACCGGCGGCCTCGACGGTGCCGACGACGTCGTAGCCCGGGACGAACGGGAACGGGGGCTGGTCGAAGTACTTGCCCCGGCGCATCTGCTGCTCGGCGAACGATACCCCGGTCGCCTCCATGCGCAGCAGGACGTGTCCGGCTCCGGGAGCGGACAGTGCTCGGGGCCGAACCTGGAGGCCGGAGGGTTCGACTCGGCCGGGCAGCAGGACCTGGGTGGCGGTGGTGGCGGCGACGGCGTTCATGGGGCCTCCTGTCGGAACAGTCTTGCTAACGCTCGTAAACTTACATGCGTAAACTCAAGGGTGCAAGACGGGCCCGACGACTTCCAGCCGTAAGGTGACACCTTGACTTCCTCTCCTGCCTGAGGGCAGGAGAAT
>NZ_QPFC01000950.1:0-3483 GCF_003427465.1 Nocardiopsis sp. TNDT3
CTCGCGGGCCAGGGACCGCGACACCCCGGACCGGTGCACGCGCAGCGCCTCCACCAGCTGGTTGCCGACGGTGAACTGGGGGTGCAGCGACTGCATCGGGTCCTGGAAGACCATGGCGATATCGTTGCCGCGCATCCGCCGCAGCCTCTTGTCCGGGGCGCCGACCACGTCGGTGCCCGCCACCTCGACCTCCCCGGTGATCCGCGCCCGGCTGCCCCGGTGCAGGCCCATGAGGGCCAGCGAGGTCACGCTCTTGCCCGAACCCGACTCGCCCACGATGCCCAGCGCTCCCCCGACGGGCACGGCGAAGGACAGACCGTCCACCGCACGGACGTCGCCGTCCATGGTCGGGAACACCACCCGCAGGTCCTCCACCCGCACGACCGGCCCCGACGCCGCGGACTCGCTCACACGACCCCTTCCTTTCCGTTCCCCGGGCGCGGCGGCCCGGATCGTGTTCCGCCCGCGCGTGCGCCCGGCACGGTTATCCGTGGATGCGTACGCGCGGGTCGATCAGCGGGTACAGCAGGTCCACCACCAGGTTGCAGAGCACGATGAAGAACGCGCCGAACAGCGTCACGCCCAAGATCACCGGCAGGTCGCTCTGCATGATGGCGGTGACCGCGTACCGGCCGATCCCGTTCAGGGAGAAGACCTGCTCGGTCAGGACCGCGCCGCCCAGCACGAGCCCCAGGTCCAGGCCGAAGATGGTCACGATGGGCGTGAGCGTGGGGCGCAGCGCGTGCTTGAGCACCACGCGGCGCTCACTCAGTCCCTTGGCGCGGGCGGTGCGGATGTAGTCCTCGCCCAGGGTCTCCAACATGCCCGCGCGCGTCTGGCGGGCGTACATGGCCGCGTGCAGGAAGGCCAGCGTCAGCCACGGCAGCAGCAGTCCCTGCGCCCACCTGGAGGGGTCCTCGCTGAAGGGGACGTAGCCCGGGGTGCCGAACAGCCCCCAGGCGTGCACGAGGAAGGCCAGGGCCAGCAGACCGGTGAAGAAGATCGGCAGCGACACCCCCGCCAGGGCGACGGCCATCGCCAGCCGGTCGAACAGGCTGCCCTTCCACACCGCGGAGACCACGCCGACCAGGATTCCGCCCACCAGCCAGATCACCCCCGCGCCGAGGGCCAGTGAGGCCGTCACCGGCAGCCGCGCCACGATCTCGGGGAAGACCTCCTGGTAGGTCTGGAAGGAGTAGCCCAGGCAGGGCGCCGCGCACTCGATCGTGTCGTTGCCGAAGCGGTACTCCGCGCCGAGGAAGAGGCCCCGGACGAACTCCCCGAACTGCACGACGACGGGCCGGTCCAGGCCCAGGCGGTCGATGGTGGCCTGGATGGCCTCGGGGGTGGGGGCGCGGCCCACGTACATCGTCGCCAGCTGTTCGACGGTGCGCCCCGCCCACCGGGGCACCACGTAGAAGATGGCGAAGGTGACCATGGTGACCACGGCCAGGAGCAGGAGTCCGGCGCCCAGGCGGCGCAGGATGTAGGTCAGCAACGCGCGTGCTCTCTGTCGTCGGGGCCGGGGCGTGGGCGGGACGGGTCCGCGAACGGTACCCGCCCGCAAGCAGACAGTAACTCAATGTGATCATCTGGTCGCGTTCAATCGCCCTATGCGCGCCTTCCGTGGCGCTGGGGATCACGGATCGACCGAGTCGGTCACCTTCCGCTCTTGACTGATGCACTGCCCCGGACGGGTCGTGGGCGCTCGGAGAATACGTTCCGGCTGGTGGCTCCTACACCACGAAGCGGGCCGGGCCCCGGGACCTGTGGGCGGAGATCGGCGCCGCGTGGGAGGAGTGGACGCGGTGGGGGAAGCCGGGCCGGGACCAGCTCGGCGTGACCGTGGACCAGGAGGGAACTCGACTGTGGGCGGACGCCCCGGCAGGGGTCCTTCGGCCTCTGGGCACGGCCGCCGCTGCGGGGTAGCTTCGCCCCGCGTCAGCACGAAACCGACCCCGCCCAATGCGTCTGGGCGGGGTCGGTTTCGTGCGCGGTTACAAGAGGCCACGCACCGCCTTGAGCAGGGCACCCCACTCTTGGGCCTGGAACTCAAGGTGTCCGGCGTGCCGGTTCTGCGTGTCCCGAACCAGCGTCTCGGCACCCTCTCGGACCTCGACACAGTTTTCCGCAGCATTGCTGTATGAGGACTTGTGCCAGTCAGACCTCACAGTTCACCCCTTCGTGACAGCGAGAACAGCAGTCCACTCCAGCGCGGACACCGTGAGGTGGCCCAGCTCCCGGTTCTGGGTGTCACGGATGTCCGCACCCTCCGCAGACTCGCGAGCCTCGACACAGTTCTGCCCACCCGAACTGTATTTGGACTTGTGCCACTCGCCCTTACGGTTGGCCATATCTTTCCCTCATCTCCTTGAGGAACTTCACGGACTCCAGCGGCGACCTCGCGGTCGCCTGTAATCTACTGAACAGCATCCCGAACCGGCGCACGTCCCTCAGGTCATCCGTGTTCTGGCCACGGTAGACCGACTCCACGTGCACAAGCTCAGGTGCTGCCGAGGACGTTAGCAGCGAGAACGGACCATCAAGTCCGGCGTGTGGGTACTGGTCCCAGCCGTGCAGCTGGACCATGATTCGTCCGCTTTCGGCCAGTTCGATAATCCGGTCAATCTGATTGACCATCATCTGACTAGGACCAATCGCCCGAACTACCGTGATGTCATCGAGCACAGCGTGGTATTGCGGCCCGCCTGGACGGAGAACTTCTTTCCCCCAGTCCATTCGCTCGCGAAGCCGTTCCTCTGCCTCGGCAGGTGACAGCCACGGAGCGCCTGCGGCAATGGTGGCCGCCGCGTACTCGGGATGCTGGATCGTACCAGGAACCAAGCTGTTCTGATATTCACGGATCACCTCCGCTTCAGCTTGCATCTGCCGGAACTCACCGATCCAGTCGACGTGCTCCGGTTGGTAGACCTCCTCATAGGTACGGACCAGCCGCCCCTTGGCCCCTAGGAACTCGTCCAGGTCAACGACCTTCGATTCGTTCAGCTTTCGGCGGCCGTTCTCTATATGGGAGATATGTCCGGGTGTGCAGTTGAGATGGCGTGCAAGGCCGTCCTGTTGGACGCCTGCCCGCTTACGAGCACGCATGAGGGCATGACCAAACCGGACATCCGAGGGGTTCCGTTCAACTTCCATTACCCCATGTAACCAAAGATGGTAGTCCGAAGTCTACGAGAAGTAGTCAGAACTTGCGTCGAAGTATTCGGCACTGGCCAGAACATTTTCTAGCCTTCAAAACGCTACTGCGGCGTGGGATCTTGTCGTCACGAGGTCGGCAAGATCGGCCCCGCACTCCCGCCCCTTAGCGGGGCGGCAGCGCCGTCCCGTACCCACATGCGGACGGGAAAGCCCTACAACCAGGCACAAAAAAGCCCCGGCGGTCGAAGTGGAGAGCGACCGCCGAGGCCAAGTGCCCCACCCCGAGACAGCCGAGGTGAAACATGCAAAAGTCTACCGTTCCGC
>NZ_QPFC01000951.1:0-2550 GCF_003427465.1 Nocardiopsis sp. TNDT3
CGCCGACCTCCGACACCTCCCCCTCCCAGCCGAGGTCCCGCAGCGCCTGCGGGTCGAACTCGCCCCGGTAGTAGACCGCCAGGTCCCAGTCGCTGTCGGGGCGGTGGGTGCCCTGGGCCCGGGAACCGCCGAGGGTGACCGCCTCGACGGCCGGAAGGGCGGCGAGCCGGTCGGCGGTGGCGGACAGGAAGGTCGCGTCGTCATGTGCGGAGATGGACATGGCGACCATCATCGCGGATGACGTATCCGGTCGGCGATGAGGTTTCCGCCGGGCCGGTGGCCAGCGCGGACGGCGGCCTCACCGAGCGCTTCGGCACCGGTCGTCTCCGCACCGGTACCCGCCCGAGGCCACCACCGCGCAGGCCGCGCCGAGCGTTCCCGCCTCCCGGCCTTCTCCGCACCGGCACCCGTCGGAGGCCGCCAGCCGCGCGGAGTGGGTGTCGGATGTTCCAGGCCGCGCAGGTCACGCCGGACGTTTCCGAGCGTGCGGTCATCTCCGCACTGGTTCGGCCTCCGGCTGCTCCGCTCGCACGGTTCTGTAGGTCCCCCAGCGCAGGAGGCGTTCGGCCGGACCCCGGACTCCCACGCGACGCATGACGTCGGCCAGGACCACGGTGGCCAACCAGACGGCGACGCCGAGCAGGACGGCGGCGGTCCCGGACAGCTGTGGCCCAAGGTCGAGGGCGTAGGGCGCGAACAGCACGATCCAGCCCACCGACTGCAACAGGTAGCAGGTCATGGAGCGCTGGCCGGTGGCGACCAGGGCCCGCACGAGGGGCCCTCTGCGGTCACCGAGGCGGACCGCGACCAGCGCGATGAGCGCGGCGTAGCCGAAGCCGCCCGCGTAGCCGGTCAGAACGTGCAGCCAGCCCACACCGGCCTTGAGCACGAACTCGGGCACCCACAGCTCGGTGGCCACCAGGGCCTGCGGCAGTCCGCCGACCACGGCCACCGGGATACCGATGAAGGCGACGCGGCGCAGCAGCCCGAGGTGGAGCTCGGGCTGTTCCATCAGGCGGCGTCGGGCCGCCCAGACTCCGACGAGGAAGGGGAACACCGAACTCGCCACGAGCATCGGGGTCATGACCGGCCAGGTGAACAGGCGTGTGACCATGTCGGCCAGCGGGTCCTGGGTGAAGACCCCGCCCGCCTCGGGGTCGGAGAGCGGGAGGCTGTTCATGACCGCGTAGAACAGCGAGCCCAGGGAGGCCCAGGTGAGGGCGTGGGCGAGCAGGCGCCGGTCACCGGCGTGCAGCAGACCCGCGAACATCAGGGCGATGAGCCCGTAGACCGCGACGATGTCGCCGAAGAAGAGCAGGACCGTGTGCAGGAGCCCGATCAGCACCATCCACCGGCCGCGTCGGCGCACCAGTGAGCGCACCCACGGCTCCGGGCGCCCCTCGGCGGTGCGGCGCAGGTGGATCCAGGCGAGCCCGTAGCCGAACAGCGCCGCGAACATGGGGTACCCGCGCGCCTCGGCGAACAGCATCAGCAGGGCGGTGGAGGCGGCGTCGAGGAGGCCGCCCGAGGCGGGACTCTGACCCGCGGTGGCCATCACCCAGACGATGTGCGCGTGCACGACGGCGATGACCAGCAGCATCACCCCGCGTGCCAGGTCGGGCGCCAGGGAGCGCCGGTCGAGTGCCACGCCCCCGGTCGAAGGCGGCGGGGAGGGGGGAAGAGACATACTGAACTCCGATCACACGGAAGGGGATAGCATTGGATACGGAGGCGTATCCAATCCTCTTCTAAGATACGCCATCGTAGCTTAGTTGGGAAGAGCATGGTTGACCGGGAGCGGCCGCGGGTCGACGACGAGGCGCGGGAGACGGCGCCGGACGCGCGGGAGGAGGCGCCCCGGGCCACGCGCAGACGCGGGCGGGAACTGCTGAACGCCATCCACGAGGCGGTCATCCTGGAGGCCGCGGACGTCGGTGTCGCCCGCCTGTCCATGGAGGGGATCGCCCGCAGGGCGGGCACGGCCAAGACCTCGCTGTACCGGCGCTGGCCCACGCCGGGGGACATCCTGCTGGACGCGATGTACCACACCTACCCGCAGGAGGCCCCCACGCCGGGCGCCGACGACCTGCGCGGGGACCTCGTCAGGGCCCTCATGCTCCTGCGCGACACCATGAGCCGGTCCCTGGGACAGGCGATGTTCTCCGTGGTCGCCGAGGCCAGGCACCACCCCGAGCTCTACGACCGGTTCGTGCGGGAGGTCTTCGACTCCCGCGGGGGGCGCTTCACCCGCACCGTCCTCGAGCACTACGCCGACCACGGCAGGATCGACCCCTCCCGCGTCACCTCCGTCACCGACGACATCGGTGAGGCCATGCTCATCAAGTACGCCATGGACCACCAGGGGCCGCCCGACGGGGAGTACGTGGAGCGGATCGTGGACGAGGTGATCCTGCCCGTCCTCGGCCTGGACCCGCGCGCTGCCTCCCCCGCCGCTCCGGAGGAGGGTCCTTCCGCTTCCTCTTCCTCGGACGGTTAGCGCACACGGCGGCCCGGAGCCTCGCCGACGGGCGCGCCGCCGTCGGCGGGCCC
>NZ_QPFC01000952.1:0-2026 GCF_003427465.1 Nocardiopsis sp. TNDT3
GGCGCGCAGGACCCGCTCCCGGGTCCGCGCGCTCGGGCCCGGGCGGTCGCCCAGCACCAGCGAGACCAGCTGCCGCGAGACCCCCAGGTGCGCGGCCACGTCGGCCATCGTCGGGTGCCGATGGGCGCCCGTCCCGTTCTCCGACATCTGCCTCCTCCGGTTCGCGCCGCCGCCCGGTGCCCCGGGACGCCGACCGCCCCGCGACCGGCGGCGGTCGCGGGGCCGCCCGGCCTCCTCGGGCCCGGACCCACATTCTGGCACCGGCCCGTCTCCGCGCGGGCGCCGCGCTCACCGGCCGCGGGTGCCGGAGTCGCGGTAGTCCGTGTAGGTGTAGGGGTTGTCCAGCACCTTGGACGCGGGGATGTCGGGGTTCATCCCCTCGATCCAGGCATCCTCCCCGACCGAGGCGCGCAGGTGCTCGACGGTGGCCTCCACACCGCGGCGCACGGCGGCCAGGTCCACGCCCACCAGCCGGTGCTCGTGCTTGACCACCCGGCCGTCGACGAGGACCGTGTGCACGTCGGCGCGCTGGGCCTGGAGGGCGATGTGCCCGTAGGGGTTGAGCAGGGGGAAGGACACGGGCGAGTCGTCGTTGCGGATCAGCACGAGGTCGGCCTTGGTGCCGGGCGCGATCCGGCCCAGGTCGTCGCGGCCCAGGGCGGCGGCCCCGCCCCGGGTGGCCCACTCCACCACCTGGTCGGCGCGCAGGGCGCTGTGGGTGACGGTGTCGCTGCGCCCGTGCGCCTCCTGGTGCTCGCGGGCCCGATCGGCGCCCAGGGTGGCGCGCATGGCGCTGAACAGGTCCCCGCTCTGCCACACGCTGCTGTCCACCGACAGCGACACCGGTATGCCGTGGGCGCGCATCGCCCACGTGGGCGGGTATCCCTGGCCGGCGCTCTGCTCGCTCTCGGTGGAGACCGACACCGACCCGCCGGTGGCGGCGATGCGCTGGTAGGAGTCCGCGGACAGGGAAGCGGCGTGCACGTACACCGTCTCGGGCCCCATGAAGCCGTGCTCGTGCATGAGCCGGACGCCGTCGTCACCGGTGGCGCCCCACACCCCGGCGTGGGTGGTGACGGCCAACCCCAGGTCGCGGGCGGCCTCGAAGGCAGGCCTCTCGGGGAACTCCGGGTCGCCGGTGACGTCGAAGGCGATCTGGAGGCCCAGCATGTCGTCGCCCCGGTGGCGTTCGACGAAGGCGCGCAGATCGGGGCTGGTGGCCCACTCGGCGGGCGCCCGCTGGATGTTGCCGTAGGCCAGGACGTGGCGGCCGGGGACCGAGAGCAGCGCGTCGGCGGCCGCGTCGGCGTGTTCGGGGGTCTGGAGGCCGTGCGACCAGTCCACGACGGTGGTGACCCCGGCCTCCAGGGCCTCGACGGCGGCGAGCGTGTTGCCCGCGTGCACGTCGACGGGGCGGAACCGCGTGCCGTGTTCGAGGTAGTACCAGACGAAGTACTGGGCGAGGGTCCAGTCGGCCCCGTAGCCGCGCATGGCGGTCTGCCACATGTGGCGGTGGGTGTCGATCATGCCGGGCATGACCAGGCCGCCGGAGGCGTCGATCTCCGTGGTGCCCTCGGGTACCGGCAGGCGCGGTCCCACGGCGGCCACGCGGTCGTCGACGACCAGGACGTCGGTGTCGGGCAGGACCGTGCGCGCGTCGTCCATGGGCAGCACCGTGCCGCCGCGCAGCACCACCGGTCGGCCCCGGGGGAACTCGTTCGGTCTGTTCAAGGAGGGCTCCTTCGCCGTGTGCCCCTCGCGGACCGGTCCGGGGTCCCGCCGCCGCGGTCGTGGTCCCTCGCGCGCTCGTGGGACGGGCACGCCTTCGGCGGCCGCCCGTACCGGGAGGAAGGGGAAGGGACCGGTGCGGCCCGGCGCGTGGGGACGTCCGGGAGCCGGGAGGGGGCGGAATGCGTGTGTCCATCCCACTGTGTCATTTCTGGTGACCGTGGGGTGCCGAAGCCCGTCGGGGCGGAGGAGGATCACGGGCCTGGCGGGGGGTGAAAGCCCCCGGACATGGCTGTGG
>NZ_QPFC01000953.1:0-6801 GCF_003427465.1 Nocardiopsis sp. TNDT3
ATGGAGTTGACGTTGTCGGTCAGGTCCTTCCAGATGCCCGACACGCCCTTGACGTTGGCCCGGCCGCCCAGCTTGCCCTCCGTACCGACCTCGCGCGCCACGCGCGTGACCTCGTCGGCGAAGGAGTCGAGCTGGTCGACCATGGTGTTCACGGTGTTCTTCAGGGCGAGCATCTCGCCCTGCACGTCGACCTGGACCTTCTGGGTGAGGTCGCCGCGGGCCACGGAGGTCGTCACCTGGGAGATGTCGCGCACCTGGTTGGTGAGGTTGTCCGCCATCGAGTTGACGTTCTCGGTGAGGTCCTTCCAGATGCCCCGCACGCCGCGCACGTTGGCGCGGCCGCCGAGCTTGCCCTCGGTGCCCACCTCGCGGGCCACACGGGTGACCTCGTCGGCGAAGGTGGACAGCTGGTCCACCATGGTGTTGACGGTGTCCTTGAGGTCGAGCATCTCGCCCTGTACGTCCACCGTGATCTTGCGGCTGAGGTCGCCGCGGGCGACGGCGGTGGTCACCTCGGAGATGTCGCGCATCTGGTCGGTCAGGCGCGAGGACATCTGATTGACCGACTCGGTCACCTCGCGCCAGGCTCCGGAGACCCCCTCGACCTGCGCGGTGCCGCCGAGCTTGCCCTCGGTGCCCACCTCGCGGGCCACACGGGTGACCTCCCCGGCGAAGCCGCTCATCTGGTCGGCCATGCGGTTGACCGTGGTGGCCAGGCGCAGCAGGTCGCCCTTGAGCTCGCCGCGGCGGCCCTCGGTGGAGGCGCGGCGGCTGAGCTGGCCCTCCGCGACCGAGTCCAGGACCCCGGCGACGTCGGTCACGGGTTCGGCGACCTCGTCGAGCAGGAGGTTGAGCGCCTGGGCGCTCTCGCCCCAGGCGCCCCGGGCGGGGTTGACGTTGACGCGCTCGTTGAGCCTGCCCTCGTTGCGGACGACGTCGCCGACGCGCTGGAGTTCGTCGCTGAGCTGTTCGCTGTGGTCGACCACCTCGTTGAAGACGGACGCGATCTCCCGCATGGTGCCGCCGCCGCGCTTGCGCAGACGGACGCTGAAGTCGCCGTCGCGCATGCGGTACAGGGCCCGCAGAATCTCGTCGAGCTGGTCGTCGGCCGCCAGTTCCTTGACCGCCTCGGGCATCGAACCCCCTCCTCAGCCTGCTCCGCCACCTCGGCCTCCCGTCCCGGCCCCCGTGGGCCGGGCGCCCGCGGGCGGATCGGCCCCGCGGAGCGCGCACGGGACAGGGGGCCACGCGGCGTCCGCCGCGCCGGCCCCCTGGTGGCACCCCCGTCACGCTACCGGTGAGAGGTACCACCCGAAAGAAGCGCATGTGTCGACTTACACTAACCGCCCGGACCGCCCCGCACAGGTGGCTTGGCGATGTTGTCCGCCCGTCGCCGCGTCCGGAGGCGGGCAGGTTCGGCGCGGTCCCCGGGAGCGCGGCCCCCGTGAGTACGACCGCCGGGCGGCCCCCGGGAGCACGGACCGCCGGGCGGAAGTGACGGTTCGCGCGGCACCGGTCACCCCGGCACGCGTATCGTGGCAGTGACCACCACCCCCCGCGCACGCATCCAGTGACGAAGGACACCGACGGCTTGCCAGCACACGACGCGTCGAAGGTCGCTCGACGAGAGTTCCCTCCCGCCCCGGAGACCGCGGCGGCGGCCCGCGAGTTCGTTCACGACACCCTCCTGTCCTGGGGTGTGACCGACCCCTCCGACGACGTGATCCTGCTGGTGAGCGAGCTGGTCACCAACGCCGTCATCCACGCGCGCTCGTCCCTGGACGTGACCGTGCGCCGGTCGGAGGGCGCGACCGAGGTGATGGTCACCGACTCCGTGCCCGAACGCGCGGTCCCGCAGGCCGGTCCCCTGTCGGTGGACACCTCCCCGTCCCGGGAGAACGGGCGCACCGGCGGTCTGGGGCTGGCCCTGGCGTCGGCGATCGCGTCGAGCTGGGGCGTGAGCTACGGGCGCAACGACAAGGCCGTGTGGTTCCGGATCGAGGACGACTCGGGGGAGCGCGCCTCCCTGGAGTCCCCGCCGGTGCGCAGGAGCCCCTCCCGTACCGGGCGCCCCGCCCCGTGGTCGGCGCTGGACTCCGCCCTGGGCTCGCGGCTGTCCCTGCCGCAGCTGCTGGAGCGCACCGTGGAGCACTCGGCCACGGCGCTGGGCGCGGACGCGGCCTACATCACGCTGGCCACGTCCGACGAGACCATGTGGGAGGTGCGCGCCGCGGTCGGGCTGACCCCGGGCGGCGCCCCGTGGCGGCCGCTGCGCGTGCGCACGGAGGAGATCTTCCCGTCGTCGGCGCCGGAGCCGGGCGCGGTGATCAACGACGACCTGATGATCGCCCGCGCCAGCCGGGGGCGCCTGTCACGGGCGGGGATGCGTTCGCTGGTCACGGCGCCGCTCATCGTGGACGGGCGGGTGGTCGGCCTGCTGGGGGTGGCCTCCCGGCGGGCCCGGCACTTCGGGGCGTCGGCGGCCAAGCGGCTCCAGGAGGGCGCGAACCTGATCGCGCTGCCGGTGGAGAGGGCCCGGCTGGCCGAGGTGGAGCTGAGCAGGCGGGCCTCGCTGAGCTTCCTGGCCGAGGCCAGCGACCTGCTCGCGGGCACGCTGGACGAGCGGATGACGGGCGCGCTGGCGGCGCAGCTGATCACCTCGCGGCTGGGCCGGTGGTGCGCCATCGAGACGATCAACGAGATGGGCGTCTCGCAGCTGACGCACGTGGTGCACAGCGACGAGAACTACAACGACATCCTGCGCGCGCTGCTGACCGGGCTGCCGCCGCACGAGCAGAGGGAGCCGCAGCCGCTGTGGTCCCCGGCCGAGCTGGCCAAGGAGGGGCTGGACGAACAGCTCGTCCGGGAGCTGGCGAGCGGTCCGGCGATCTGCGTCCCGCTGGTGGCGCACGGGCGCGCGCTGGGGCGGATGACGATCGGCAAGAACGAGTCGGACGACTTCACCCGCGAGGAGGTGGACGTCGCCGACGACCTGAGCAGCCGGGTGGCGTCGGCGATGGAGAACGCGCGGCTGCACGAGAAGCAGGCCGCGATGAGCGACGCCCTCCAGCGCAGCCTGCTGCCGGCCAAGGAGAAGGAGCCGGTGATCCCGAACGTGGACCACGCGGTGTTCTACCGTCCGGCCGACGAGCGCAACGTGGTGGGCGGGGACTTCTACGACGTGTTCGCGGCGAGCGGCCGGTGGTGCTTCGCCATCGGCGACGTGTGCGGGACGGGCCCGGAGGCGGCGGCCGTGACCGGTCTGGCGCGGCACACGCTGCGGGCGCTGGCCAAGGAGGGGTTCACGCCCTCGCACATCATGCAGCGGCTGAACATGGCGATCCTGGACGAGAACACCTCGACCCGGTTCCTGACGATGCTGTACGGGGAGATGACCCCGGCCACGGACGGCGGGGGCGGGATGCGGCTGCGGATGGTCTCGGCCGGGCACCCGCTGCCGCTGCGGCTGAACCAGAAGGGCGAGGTACTGCCGTTCGGCGCCTCGCAGCCGCTGCTGGGCGCGTTCGAGGACGTGGGGTTCACGACCGAGAACGTGGACATCCGCCCCGGCGAGGTGGTGCTGGCGGTGACCGACGGCGTGACCGAGCGGCGCAGCAACACGGACATGCTCGGCGACGAGGGGCTGATGGAGATCTTCTCCGGCTGCGCGGGGCTGACCGCCCAGGCGGTGATCAGCCGCATCGACCGGGAGCTGGAGGAGTACGCCCCGGGCGGGCGCAGCGACGACACCGCGATGCTGGTGCTGCGCTTCCTCTAGGCCGGGCCTCCCCGGGGCGGCCCGGCCGGGGGCGGGGGGACCCCGCACGCCGCACCGGCGACCGCTCCGGCCGGCGCCCCGGTCTGCCGGGGCCCGGCGGGGCCTACAGCCAGCCCATGTCCTGGGCGGTGCGGATGGCGGACATGCGGTTGTCGGCGCCGGTCTTGCCGATGGCGTTGGAGAGGTAGTTGCGCACGGTGCCCTCGGTCAGGTGGAGGGCGGCGGCGATCCTGGCGACGGTGGCGCCGTCGGAGGCGGCGCGCAGCACCTCGGTCTCGCGGTCGGTGAGCGGGCTCTCGCCGCCGACCATCGCGGCGGCGGCGAGGTCGGTGTCGATGTAGCGCCCGCCCTCGTGCACACGGCGGATGGCGCCCGCGAGCTGGTCGACGGGGGCGTCCTTGGCCAGGAAGCCGCGCGCGCCGGAGGACAGGGCGCGGCGCAGGTAGCCGGGGCGGCCGAAGCTGGTGAGGATGACGACGCCGCAGTCGGGGGCGTCCGTCCGCAGCCGCGCGGCCACCTCCAGCCCGGTGGCGCCGGGCATCTCGATGTCCAGGACGGCGATCTCGGCGCCGTGCCGGAGGACGGCGTCGACCACCTCGTCGCCCCGGCCGACCTCGGCGACGACCTCCAGGTCGTCCTCCAGTCCGAGGAGGGCGGCGATGGCCCCCCGCACGAGGTGTTCGTCATCGGCCAGCACGATCTTGATCAAGGTCGGCTCTTCTCCGGTGTCTCGCTTGGGCTTCGGCACGATATCGTTTCGGGCATTGTGGTGCATACGGCGCCTACGGGAAGCGCGCCGGGGTAACGGGCGACGTGTCGGGTCGCAGTGTCGGGGTTCGGATGCTCTCACGGACCTCGGGGCCGGTCACCGACGGCCCGGTCCGACGGCGCTGGGCCACGGGACCGCCGACGCGGACCGAGCGGGGGCACGGCAGGGGCGGAAGGACTCGAAACCCCGGCATATCGCGCTCTCACCCTGTTCTAACCCATGCGCCGCATGATGGAACACGTCACTGAACATCGTCCCGTCAGCCGGAGGATGAGTTGAACCCCAACGAACCGAGTGCAGGTACCGAGCCCGGTGCGGCGGCCGGGAGCGGGCTTCCCGAGCACCGTCCCGCCGAGCCCGCCGACCAGGCGGGGCCCTCCGGCCCGCACGAGGGGGGCTCCTCCACAGGTGACGGGACCGATGTCCGCGGCGCGTCCGGCGGGGAGCACGGGGGTGTCCCCGCCGGACAGGACGACCTGACCCACGGGGCCGAGCACGCCGGGCCCCAGCGGTCCTTCGGGGGTTCCGAGTCGCAGGGGGCCGGCGGGGAGTCCGGGGCCGGGGAGCCGGGCGAGCGCGTGGAGCGGCCCGCGCAGCACGAGCCCGGCGGGTACACCGGCGTGTGGCAGAGCGGCGAGCAGCCCGGCGGGCACCCCGGCGCCGAGCGGAGCGGCGGGTACGCTGCGGCCGGACAGACGGGGGAGGGATTCCCGTCCCAGCAGGGCGGACACCCGGGGGCCGAGCGGCACGGGTGGCCGGAGACCGTCCCCGCGGGGACGGGGCCGACCTTCTCCCCGCCCGGACAGCCGCCGAGGTGGGCCACCGGGCCCAACGACCCGGAGCACGCCTCCTACACCTTCCCGCCGCCCGGGGGCGGCTACGGCGCCGCCGCAGGCGGCCAGCACGAGCAGTTCTCCGCCCACCACCCCGCTCCCCCGCACGGCGGGCAGAACGGCCCCCACGGGCCGGTCGGGCGCGGGCAGCCGCCGTACGGTGACGGCGGCGCGTTCGGGGCGGGCGGCCCCGGCGGTCCCGGGGACCACGGCGGCCACGGCGGGCAGCCCCCGTTCGGCGGCGCCTTCCCCGGGGCGGTGCCCCCGCAGGGAAGCGGCGGGAAGCGCGGCTCCGGCAGGATCGTGACCGTCGCCGCGATCACCGCCCTGGTCACGAGCCTCATCGTGGGCCCGATGACGGCCCTGGGCACCGCCTACCTGTTCCCCAACGGCCTGAGCGGGCCGATCAGCTCGCTCAACCAGGAGCAGGAAAGCACGCAGACCGAGGGCGAGGTGGGCGAGGTCGCCGACACGGTCCTGCCGAGCGTGGTGTCCATCCGCACCGCCAACGGCGGCGGCAGCGGTGTGGTCATCTCCTCCGACGGCCAGATCCTCACCAACGCGCACGTCGTGGCCGCCGCCGAGGGCGGTCCGATCGAGGTGCTGTTCAACGACGGCAGCTCCGCGCGCGCCGAGGTCCTGGGATCGGACCCGGTCTCCGACATCGCGGTGATCCAGGCGGAGGGGCGCAACGACCTCACCCCGGCCGCCCTCGGCGACTCCGAGCAGGTCGGCGTGGGCGCCGAGGTGGTCGCGATCGGTTCCCCGCTGGGGCTGTCGGGCACGGTGACCACGGGTGTGGTCAGCGCGCTGAACCGTCCGGTGAACACCGGGCAGTCCGGGCAGACGTCCACGGTGATCAACGCGATCCAGACGGACGCGGCGATCAACCCCGGCAACTCGGGCGGCCCGCTGGTGAACATGAACGGCGAGGTCATCGGGATCAACACCGCGATCGCGGGCGTCTCGCAGGACAGCGGCTCGGTGGGGCTGGGCTTCGCCATCCCGATCAACCAGGTCCGCCCCATCGCGGAGCAGCTGGTCGAGGACGGCAGCGCGAGCTACCCGGCGATCGAGGCGACCATCACCAACTCCCGCGTCGGCGGCGCGGAGATCGTGGAGGTCACCGAGGGCGGCGCGGCCGCCGAGGCCGGGCTCCAGGCCGGTGACGTGGTGGTGTCCGTGGACGGCGAGCAGGTGTCCACGCCGGACGAGCTGATCGCGCAGATCCGGATCCGCCAGCCCGGCGAGGAGGTGACCCTGGGGGTCGTCCCCGACGGCGGCAGCGGCTCCGAGGAGGAGGTCACGGTGACGCTCGGGGAGCAGAGCGTGGAGGCGGCCCAGAACGAGGAGGGCGGGAACTGACGGGCGAGACCCCGGTTCCCCCGCACACGGGCGGCCTCGGACCCTCGGGTCCGGGG
>NZ_QPFC01000954.1:0-3005 GCF_003427465.1 Nocardiopsis sp. TNDT3
ACGGAGTCCGTCCGAGCGGCACGGGGCCCGGCCCCGGCGCCGCACGGTCACGCGGGTCCCGCCGGACCGCGCGGCACACCGCGACGGCACGGCGGCCCGCGCAGCGGCGGGAGTCTGACCGCTCATCGCGATCCGGTCACAGACCTCCTCCATCCGGCCTAACCTGGGTGGAAGGGGGCGCGCTCCGGCGGCCCCGCCCGCGCACGCCCCGACCCGGCGCGCCGCGTTCCACCATCCACCCAGACCACGAGCAGCGAATCTGATGACAGACGCGACAGCAACCACTCCAGGTGCGGCCACCGTCCGCGAGGTCACCGCGGCCACCGACGACGCCATGCGCACCCTCGGCCGCGACCTCGCCGCCCTCGCCCGACCCGGCGACGTGCTGATCCTGTCCGGGCCGCTCGGCGCGGGGAAGACCACCCTCACCCAGGGCCTGGGCGAGGGTCTGGGCGTGCGCGGACCGGTCACCTCCCCGACCTTCGTCATCTCCCGGATCCACCCCTCCCTGACCGGAGGCCCCGACCTCGTCCACGTGGACGCCTACCGGCTCGGCGGGCCCGACGAGATCGACGACATCGACCTGGACATGACCCTCCCCGACTCCGTCACCGTGGTGGAGTGGGGCGAGGACGTGGCCGAGGGGCTCTCCGACGACCGGTTGGAGATCCGCATCGAACGCCACCCCGACGACACCCGCTCCGTCCACCTGCGCGCCGTCGGCGCCCGGTGGACCGGCGCCGACCTGCCCGGCACCGCCGCCGGGCCCCGATAGGCGGTCACCCGTGCTCCTCCTGGCCTTCGACACCGCCACCCCGGCGGTCACCGCCGCCATCGGCGAGACCGGCGCCGACGGCTCCTTCACGCTGCGCGCCAGCGCCGGCTCCGTGGACGCCCGCCGCCACGGCGAACTGCTCGGCCCCACGATCGCCCGGCTCACCGAGGAGGCCGGGATCGTCCTGGCCGACCTCGACCACGTCGCCGTCGGCATCGGTCCCGGGCCCTACACCGGCCTGCGGGTCGGGCTGGCCACCGCGCACGCCCTGGCCGACGCCCTCGGCGTCCCCTGCCACGGCGTCACCACCCTGGACGCGCTGGCCTTCGCCACCGGGCGGACCGAACCCTTCGTCGCGATGACCGACGCCCGCCGCAAGGAGGTGTTCTGGGCCCGCTACGACGACCGCCTCACCCGCGTGGGCGAGGTGCGCGTGGACCGCCCCGCCGAGGTGGACACCGGCGGGCTCGCGCTGGTCGGCGACGGCGCCCGCATGTACGCCGACGTGTTCGGCGCCGGTTCCGCCGCGCCGGACCCGCTGCACCCGGACGCCGCAGCCATGGCGGAGCTGGCACTGCTGCGCCTGGGCCGCGGCGAGGAGCTGCCCGCGCCCAACCCGCTCTACCTGCGCCGTCCGGACGCGGTGGAGCCCGGTGCCCCGAAGAAGGTGCGCCAGTGGGTGAAGTGACGCCGACGCCGGGCCTGACCGGTGTGAGCCTGCGCGCGATGACCCCCGACGACGTCGCGGCCGTCATGGACCTCGAACACGCCCTGTTCCCCCTCGACGCCTGGAGCGAGGGCATGCTCAGGGACGAGCTGGCCGAGCCCACGCGCCACTACCTGGTCGCGGTGTCCGGGGACGCCGTCGTCGGCTACGCGGGGCTGCGCGCCGTCCCGCCCGAGGGCGACGTGCAGACCATGGCCGTGTCCGAGCAGGTCTGGGGCCGGGGAGTGGGCAGCGCGCTGCTCACCGAACTCCTCACCGAGGCCGGGCGGCGCGGTGTCACCCACGTGTTCCTGGAGGTGCGCTCGGACAACCCGCGCGCCCAGAGGCTCTACGGCCGGTTCGGCTTCGTGCAGATCGGTGTGCGGCGCGGCTACTACAACGGGGCGGACGCGCTCGTCATGCGGCGCGTCGCCGAGGAGGGGAACCATGAGTGACCTGCCGCTGGTCATGGGGATCGAGACGTCCTGCGACGAGACCGGCGTGGCCCTGGTGCGCGGCTGCGAGCTGCTCGGCGACGCCGTGGCCTCCAGCGTGGACCAGCACGTCCGGTTCGGCGGCGTGGTGCCCGAGGTGGCAAGCCGCGCGCACCTGGAGGCGATGACCCCGACCGTGCACCGGGCGCTGGAAAAGGCCGGGGCCAAGCTGTCGGACGTGGACGCCATCGCCGTCACCGCCGGTCCGGGCCTGGCGGGCGCCCTGCTCGTGGGCGTGTCCGCGGCCAAGGCGTACGCGATGGCCCTGGGCAAGCCGCTCTACGGCGTGAACCACCTCGTGGGCCACGTGGCCGTGGACCAGCTGGAGCACGGACCGCTGCCCAAGCCCTCGATCGCCCTGCTGGTGTCGGGCGGCCACACCTCGCTGCTGCTGGTCAACGACCTGGCCACCGAGGTGGTCTCGCTCGGCGACACCGTGGACGACGCCGCCGGTGAGGCCTACGACAAGGTGGCGCGCCTGCTCGACCTGCCCTACCCGGGCGGCCCGCCCATCGACAAGGCGGCGCAGCGGGGCGACCCCAAGGCGATCCGCTTCCCGCGCGGCAAGTGGGGCGACGGCACCTACGACTTCTCGTTCTCGGGCCTGAAGACCGCCGTGGCCCGCCACGTGGAGGACACCGACCGCCGGGACGAGCCCCTGGTGGTCGCCGACATCGCCGCCGCCTTCCAGGAGTCGGTGGTGGACGTGCTCACCCGCAAGGCCGTGGACGCCTGCGTGGAGCACGGCGTGAGCACGCTGGTCATCAGCGGGGGCGTGGCGGCGAACTCGGCGCTGCGCGCGCTGGCCGAGGAGCGCTGCCGGGAGGCCGGCGTCGAACTGCGCGTCCCGCGCCCGCGCCTGTGCACCGACAACGGCGCGATGATCGCCGCCCTGGGCGCCGAGGTCGTGGCGGCGGGCCTGCCCGCGTCCACGCTGGACCTGGCCACGGACACCTCCCTGCCGGTGAGCTCCCCGCTGGCGGTGTAGCCGACGTACGACGCCCCGGCACGGAACCGGTTCCGTGCCGGG
>NZ_QPFC01000955.1:0-1453 GCF_003427465.1 Nocardiopsis sp. TNDT3
GAGGGAGCCGGGGCGGGGGTACCCCGGCTCCCTCCGCTCGCCGGAGCGCGGGAGATGGAGATACCCCGCCCCGTCCCGGCCGAAAGCCCGCTGACCGCTTGCGGACAGGCCCGCCGCCGTCACCTGCCGGTTCCGTGTCCTGGCCGCCCGCATGACCGGGGGCGGCGCGCGCATGACGGACGGCCCTTGTACGGCCCCGCCCGTTCGGGTAGCGAACGGGCCGAGGACACGGCCGGTGCGGCGTGCGGGCCGCCCGAACCCCGGGCGGCGAGCTCCGGCGAACCCCTCTCGGGCACAGCGGTGGAGAGGGGTCCGCCGGCGCGTCCGGCACCGGCGGACCCGCCGCGGGCGCGGCGTCCCCGAGGCCGTCCCCGTCGCGGGGCCGGGCCCTCCCGAGCGCTCAGCCCTCCCGGCGCAGGCGGTCCAGTTCGGCGCGCAGCTCCTCGGCCAGCCGCACGGCACGGTCCAGGCCCGGTTCGCGGGCCGCGCCCGCCGGGGCCTCGGGCCGGGAGGCGGTCAGCGACGGGTCCGGGGCGATGCGCACCTGGTCGGAGGCGCCCTCGGCCTCGATGTCGAAGACCACCCGGTCGGAGCGGTGCCAGCTCTCGAACCACTCCAGGGGCGCGCCCTGCTGGTCGAAGGTCCCGCCCTCCAGCAGCAGCAGCGGCGCGTCGGCGGCCACGCCCAGCTCCCGGGCGATGCGCGGGTCGGCGGGCACGGCGCGGATCTGCCTGCGCCCGCTCGTGGGCACCGCCGCGAAGCGCTCCTCCATCAACCGGTGCAGGGAGGCGTCGCGCAGCATCGCGGCGTCCAGCGCGGCGAAGCGCTCGGCGGGCAGCCAGGTGCGCACGTAGGACAGGGGGTCGCCGTCCAGGGAGCGCATCCGCTCCAGGCGCAGCAGCTCGCGCGTGCCCAGGTGGCGCGTCGCGGAGGGCACGCCCGAACGGGTGGCCTCCAGGGACAGCACGGCGGTGGACAGGCGCAGGCCGTCGGCGGAGAACTGGTCGAACAGCCCGGTCACGCGCTGCACGAACCGGTGGTGCTCGGTGGGCACGGCGGCGACCGCCGCGCGCCCCCGGGTCCGGCGGACCGCGCCCTCGTCCTCCAGCGTGGCCAGCGCCTGGCGCACGACGCTGCGCGAGACCCCGAACCGCTCGCGCAGGGCCGCCTCGCTGGGCAGGGTGTCGCCGGGGGCGATCGAGCGGTCGCGGATCTCCGCGCGCAGCGCTCCGGCGATCTGCGCGTGCAGCGGTCGGGGGTCGGTGCGGTCCACGGGCATGCGGATCATTCTAGGGTCGTCCCTCCTGCCGGGACGGTCGCCCCGGGGCGGGGAAGCCCCGTGCGGCGGGGTGCGTCCAGCTGCTGGACCGCGCGGCGGACACGTCGTCCGGGGCGGGGGAGACCCGTGGAACGGACCCGCCTGTGGTGGGCGCCCCGCAGGACGGGCGGGGCG
>NZ_QPFC01000103.1:0-5435 GCF_003427465.1 Nocardiopsis sp. TNDT3
TGCCGGACCCGCCCCGTCTGCGGTGTCTAGGACTTCTTCGGTGTCCGCTTGCGGATGGCGATGCGCCGGGGGCCGCGGGCGTTGGCGGCGCCGTGCACCACCACCTCCAGCAGCCCCTCGCCGTAACTGGCCTCGATGTCCTCCTCGTCCACGGCCTCCGGGAGGCTGATCTCCCGGCGGAACGTGCCCATGAACCGCTCGGAGGAGTAGTAGACGACGTCGTCCCCGTCCCGGCGGCGCTCGCCGCTGATGGTGAGGATGCCGTTGTTCAGGCTCACGGCCACGTCCTGCTCCTGGACCCCGGGTACCTCGCACCGGACGACCAGGTCGTTGCCCCGGGCGAGGATGTCGGTGGGCGGGCTCCACGCGTCGGCGTGCCCGCGCTCGCGTTCACCGGCGTTGCCGGTCTCCATCGAGGACATGCTGTCGGAGATGCGGTTCATCTCGGTGATCATGTCCACCACACCGTGGAAGGGGTTGTGGAACCTCCTCGACGCCACGGCGGCCTCCTTTCCTCGTGCTGACGGGAAACTAGTCGCTCGCCTGCTTCTCCGGGGACCGGCCGGACCGGGGGCGGTCCTCGGCGCGCTGCTCCCGGGGGCCTCCGGGCCTGGGCTCCTCCGACAGCCCCTTGATCAGGCCCCACACCATGAGCAGCAGGATGATCGCGAAGGGCAGTCCGGTGACCACCGACGCGGCCTGGAGCGCCGACAGGGCGTTCTCCCCGCCCAGCACCAGCAGGATCAGGGTGACCGCGCCCTCGCTGATCGCCCAGAAGGCGCGCTGGGCCTTGACCGGCTTGAGGCTCCCGCCGCTGGCGAGCGTGTCCACCACCAGCGAGCCGGAGTCGGAGGAGGTGATGAAGAAGACCGCCACCACGATGATCAGCAGGACGGAGATGATGCCGCCGATGAGCGGCCCTCCGGGCAGCAGCTCCACGAGGCGGAAGGACCGGTCCTCCTCGCTCAGCGCGCTCAGTCCGGCGTTCCCGAACAGTTCGTAGTACAGGCCGGAGCCGCCGAACACCCCGAACCACAGGATGGACACGGCGACGGGGGCGAACAGCGCCCCGATGACGAACTCGCGGATGGTGCGGCCGTAGGAGATACGGGCCAGGAAGATGCCCACGAACGGGGCCCAGGAGATCCACCAGCCCCAGTAGAAGATGGGCCACGCGGTGGTCCAGGCCGCCGCCGTCTCGTCGATGAGCGGGCTCGGGAAGGCCAGGCTCCACTCGACGATGTTGCTCAGGTACTCGCCCGTGCCGGTGGTCATGATGCTGGCGATCCACAGCTTGGGGCCCAGGGCGAAGACGACCACCAGCAGCAGGAAGGCCAGCCACAGGTTGATCATCGACAGGCGGCGGATGCCCTTGTCGATGCCGGAGAGCACGCTGGCCAGCGCGACCGCGGTGATGAGGATGATGATGACCGACTGCACGGTGGCGTTGGAGGGGATGCCGAAGACGTGGTTGAGCCCGCCGTTGATCTGGAGGGTGCCCAGGCCCAGCGAGGTGGCCAGGCCGAAGATCGTGCCGAAGATGGCGAGGATGTCCACGACGTTCCCGGGCCAGCCGAAGGCCCGGTCGCCCAGGAGGGGGTAGAGCGCGGAGGCCGGGCGCAGGGGCAGGCCCTTGCGGAAGGCGAAGTAGCCCAGCGACAGGCCGAGCGCGATGTAGATGGCCCAGGGGTGGAAGCTCCAGTGGAAGTAGCTCAGGGCCAGCGCCTCGCTCGCCGCCTCGGGCGGGGGCGGTTCACCCTCGGGGGTGACGAACTCGGCCGAGCGCGGCGAGGTGAGGTGGTGGATGGGTTCCGACACCCCCCAGAACACCAGGCCGATGCCCATGCCGGTGGTGAACAGCATGGCGAACCAGGCCAGCGTCCCGAACTCGGGCCTGGAGTCGGCCGGGCCCAGCCGGATCTTCCCGAACCGGCTCAGCATGAGGAAGACCGCCATCACCAGGAAGAAGGTGGTGGACAGGACGTAGACCCAGCCCAGCTTCTCACCTATCCAGTCGCGCGTGGCGGTGGCCGCGTCGAGCATCGGCTCGGTGGCCACGATGCCGACGATGACGAAGGCGAGGATCACGACCCCGGAAACCCCGAAGACCGTGGGGTTGGTGTGTTCTCGGATGTACTCGCGTAGGGATGAGATGCTGGCTCCTTCCCAGCCCCGGAGGGTCGCTTTCCCTGGTCGGGGGATGACGGACCGGTGCGGGCACCGGCCCACGGACATGTCCCGTGGGATGGTAGGTGCCAGAAGCCTTTTCGTGAAGCAACCGCACAATCGTGGAGTGTTGTCCTACGAGCGGCGAAATATCCCTTGCGGTGCCATGGGCCCTGACTGGACACATGACTGCATATGTCCGCACGTATCGGGGTAGGAGAAGTCACCCTCGCTCCCCTCGTCCCCTGCGGGTGCCATGCTCACGGCCGCGACCGCCGCCCCTTCGGCCTCACGGCTCCGTCTTCGCGGACAGCCGGTCCAGAGCCGTGCCGACCCGGTCCAGCCAGTCCGTGATCGTGGACAGCTCCTCCAGCGAGTAGTCCGCGTGCGCGGCCGTCATCGCCTCGCGCATCCCGGGCGCGGTGGCGGGGCCCACGCGCGCGGCGTCGTCGGTCAGCCGGACGGCGACCTTGCGCCGGTCCTCGGGGTGGCGGGTGCGCTCGGCCAGGCCGTGCGCCTCCAGCCGGTCGATCACCCCGGTCACCGAACCGGTGGACAGGCACAGGCTGTCGGCGATCTCGCCCGGTGTCATGGAACCGCCCACGCGCAGCAGCGTGTAGCACTGGAAGTCGGTCGGGTTCATTCCCGAGCGCTCCGCCATCCGGTGCAGCATGCGGATGAGCCGTACGGCGAGTCGCTGCCCGTCGGTCTGCAACGCGTCGTAGAGTTCGGCCCGCGACCTGACCTCGGGATCCGCGGCCGCGGACCCCTCGAAGTCGGGGGGAGAGGATGCGGCCGACGCGGTGTCCATGGTTCCTCTCTCGCACTCGTGGCCGGTGGCTCCGGCCGTTCCTGGAATTCTAAGCGCCACCGGGACACGCGAACCCTCTCCGGGAGGCGCACCCCTCCACCAGCGAAGGGTTTGACCCTCGCAGAGGGGGAAGTATTTCGGTTGCCAAGATTCATGGAAACCGAGTCGCATTGTTCGGATGCTACCCGGGGAGGACACCGTCAATCCCATCCTGAACACCCACAGGCACCCGCGCCCGCCGGACGCCGAAGACGCCGACGAGCGCTCCGCCCTGGAGGCGTCCCTCAAGGACTACCTGGAGCGCAGGCTCCGCGACTCGGAGGACCTCGACGGAGATTTCGGCCGGGACCTGGCCGGCACGACCGTCCGCTTCACCCTGGGCGGCGGCAAACGGATGCGGCCCCTGCTCGCCTGGTGGGGGTGGCTCGCGGGCGGAGGCGCCCCTTCGGGGGAGACGGCCCGCGCCGCCCGCCAGGCCTGCGCCGCGGTCGAACTCGTCCAGACCTGCGCGCTCGTCCACGACGACGTCATGGACGGCTCGCCGACCCGCCGGGGCCGCCCCTCGGTGCACGCCGCGCACGCTCTCGAACACGAGCGGGACGGCCACGTCGGCGACTCCCGCCGCTACGGGGAGGCGCTGGCGGTCCTCGTGGGCGACCTGGCCCTCGTCTGGGCCGACGACATGCTCAACGAGGCCCTGCCGGGCGTGCCCGAGCCCGTCCGGGCGCGGGCCGTGTGGCGGGACCTGCGCACCGAGATCATGGCCGGGCAGTTCCTCGACGTGCGCGCCCAGGCGCGCCGGGAGCGCTCGGAGGAGGCCGCCCTGCGTGTGGACCTGCTCAAGACGGCCTCCTACAGCGTCGAACGCCCCCTGCACCTGGGCGCGGCGATGGCCGGGGCCGACCCGGCGGCGGTGGGGGCCCTGCGCGGCTACGGCCGGGACGTGGGCATCGCCTTCCAGCTCAGGGACGACCTGCTCGGCGTCTACGGGGACAGCTCCCGGACCGGCAAACCCGTGGGCGAGGACATCCGCGAGGGCAAGTGCACGCTGCTGCTCGTGACCGGCACCCGCCTGGCCCGCGAGCGCGGGGACGACGCCGCGCTGCGGCTGCTCGACCGGATCGGCCTGCCCGGCGAGGACGTGGACCCCGCGGAGGCGGCCGATGCGCTGGACCGCCTCGGCGCACGCGACCTGGTCGGAGCCAGGTGCCGTGAGCTCGCCGAACGGGGCCGGGCGCACCTGGAGGGGCTCGACGCGCCAGCCCACGTGCTGGAGGGGCTGGGCGGCCTGGCCTCCCGGATCGCGCGTGACCGTGTGTGACCGGCCAGGCGGGGAAGGTATCCGCAACACCGGAGAGGAGCACCACCGTGCCTGAGGAGATCCCCGAGCCGTCGGCTCCGCACCGGCCCGGACCCGGGCCGCGCGGACGCGGTCCCGTGGTCGTCGTGGGCGCCGGCCTGTCCGGTCTGGCCTGCGCCCTGCACCTGCTGGGCGCGGGGCGCGAGGTCGTCGTGGTCGAGCGCGAGGCGCATCCGGGCGGTCGCGCGGGGCGGCTCGACCTGGACGGCTTCCAGATCGACACCGGCCCCACGGTGCTCACCATGCCCGAACTCCTGGACGAGGCACTGGGGGCGGTCGGCGAGACCGTGGCCGACCGGCTGGACCTGGTGCCCCTCAGCCCCGCCTACCGCGCCTCCTTCGCCGACGGCTCGGTGATCGACGTGCACACCGAGCGCGAGGCGATGGCCGCCGAGGTCGCCCGGGTGGCCGGGCAGCGCGAGGCCGACGGCTACCTGCGGCTGCGCGACTGGCTCACCCGGCTGTACCGGGTGGAGATGCGCTCGTTCATCGACGCCCGGTTCCGGTCCCCGCTGGACCTGGTCCACCCCGACCTGTTCCGGCTGGCCGCGATGGGCGGCTTCGGCAGGCTGGCTCCGGCCGTGGGCCGCCACGTGCGCGACGAGCGGCTGCGCCGGATCTTCTCCTTCCAGTCGCTGTACGCGGGGGTGGCGCCGGAGAGCGCCCTGGCCGCCTACGCCGTCATCGCCTACATGGACACCGTCGCCGGGGTGTACTTCCCCAGGGGAGGGATGCGCGCCCTGGGCGACGCCCTCGCGGGCGCGGTCACCAAGGCCGGGGGAGCCGTCCGCTACGGCCAGGAGGTCGCGCGCCTGGAACGCGCGGGCGACCGCGTCAGCGCCGTCGTCACCGCGGACGGGGAGCGCCTGGCCTGCGACCAGGTGGTGCTCACCGCGGACCTGCCCGCCGCCCACCGGCTGCTCGGCCACACGCCCCGGCGCCCCGTGGCCGCGCGCTACTCGCCCTCGGCGGTCGTGCTGCATCTGGGCACCGACCGCACCTGGGAGCGGCTGGGCCACCACACCATCTCCTTCGGCGCCGCGTGGCAGCGCACGTTCACCGAGATCATCCGTGAGGGCCGCACCATGAGCGACCCCT
>NZ_QPFC01000956.1:0-1226 GCF_003427465.1 Nocardiopsis sp. TNDT3
TCTTCGAGCCCGGGCTCGAAGAGCTGCTCACCGCGAACCTGGGAACCGGCCGCCTGCACTTCACGACCTCCTTCGCCGAGGCCGCGGAGTTCGCCGACCTGCACCTGATCTGCGTGGGCACCCCTCAGCGCGACGACTCCGGCGCGGCCGACCTGCGCTACGTCAACGCCGCGGTGGACCAGCTGGCCCCGCACCTGACCCGCCCCACCGTGGTCGTGGGCCGCTCGACCGTTCCGGTGGGCACCGCGGCGACCCTGGCCGCCCGGCTGTCCGCGCTGGCCCCCGTGGGCGAGGAGGCCGAGCTGGGGTGGAGCCCGGAGTTCCTGCGCGAGGGCTTCGGGGTGGAGGACACCCTGCACCCGAACCGGATCGTGATCGGCACCGACTCCCCCCGGGTCGAGAAGGCCGTGCGCGCCCTGTGGCAGCGCCAGATCGACGACGGCGTCCCCTTCCTGCTGACCGACCTCCAGACCGCCGAGCTGGTCAAGGTGTCGGCCAACGCCTTCCTGGCCACGAAGATCTCCTTCATCAACGCCATGGCGGAGGTGTCGGAGGTGGCCGGGGCCGACGTCATCCAGCTGGCCGAGGCGCTGTCCTACGACGACCGCATCGGCGGCAAGTTCCTCGGCCCGGGCCTGGGCTTCGGCGGCGGCTGCCTGCCCAAGGACATCCGCGCGTTCATGGCGCGCGCCGACGAGCTGGGCGTGGAGCCCGCGCTGTCCTTCCTGCGCGAGGTGGACGCGATCAACCAGCGCCGCCGCGCGCGCACCATCGACATCGCCCGCCAGCTGATCGGCGGGAGCTTCGCCGGGCGCACGGTGACCGTGCTGGGCGCGGCGTTCAAACCCAACTCCGACGACATCCGCGACTCGCCCGCCCTGGACGTGGCCTCCACCATCGCCTCCCTGGGAGCGCAGGTGACGGTGTACGACCCGCGGGCGCTGGAGCGGGCGCGCGAGGCGCACCCGGAGCTGAACTACGCCGACTCCATGCTGGCGGCGGCGCGCGGCGCCGACGTGGTGCTGCTGCTCACCGAGTGGGCGGAGTTCCGCGAGGCCAACCCGGAGGAGCTGGCCGGGGTGGTGGCCCGCAAGCGCATCGTGGACGGGCGCAACGCGCTCGACCCCACGTACTGGCGCGCCTCGGGCTGGACCTACCGGGCGCTGGGCCGCCAGTAGCCCCTCCCCCTCGTCACGCACCACGGCCGGGCCCGCGCGGGCCCGGCC
>NZ_QPFC01000957.1:0-2084 GCF_003427465.1 Nocardiopsis sp. TNDT3
ATCCGGCCTTTCCCACCCCGCTCCCCCGCTGAGAGGATGCCTCCATGAAGCCGCGTTCACGCCCGCTGGTCAGACCGGTGGCCTCCACCGCCACCCTCGTCCTGGCCGCGTCCGCCCTGGTGGCGGCCCCCGCCTCCGCCGAGGTGTCACCGTCGGTCCCCCAACCGCCGGGACCGCACGAGGTGCGCTTCGCCACCTTCAACACCGCGCTGGAACGCCCCGGGCAGGGGGTGCTCGCCGAGGAGTTGGCCGCCCCCGGCAGCGAGCAGGCGCGCAACGTGGCCGAGATCATCCAGCACGTGCGCCCCGACGTCCTCCTGGTCAACGAGTTCGACTACGACGAGGAGGGGAGCGGACCCCGCCGGTTCCAGGACAACTACCTGTCCGTGGGCCAGAACGGCGCCGATGCCATCGAGTACCCCTACGTCTACTCCGCGCCCGTCAACACCGGCGTGGCCTCGGGCGCGGACCTCAACGGCGACGGCGAGGCGGTGACCGAGCCCGGCAGCCCCGCCTACGCCGAGGACGCCTTCGGGTACGGGCTGTTCCCCGGCCAGTACGGGATGGTCGTGTACTCGATGTACCCGATCGTCACCGAGGACGTACGCACGTTCCAGACCTTCCGGTGGGCGGACATGCCCGGCGCGCTCCTGCCCACCGACCCCAAGACGGGCGAGTCCTACTACTCCCCCGAGGCCCTGGAAGTGCTGCGGCTGTCTTCCAAGAGCCACTGGGACCTGCCGATCGACACGGGCCGGGGCCGCCCGGTCCACCTGCTGGCCAGCCACCCGACCCCGCCGGCCTTCGACGGCCCGGAGAGGCGCAACGCGGCCCGCAACCACGACGAGATCCGCTTCTGGGCCGACTACGTGACCCCGCGCGCGGGCTCCTACATCTACGACGACCGGGGGCGGCGCGGCGGCCTGCCCGTGGGCGCCCCGTTCGTCATCGCCGGGGACCTCAACGCCGACCCCAACGACGGCGACGGCCACCCCGACGCCATCACCCAGCTGCTGGAGCACCCGGGGATCACCGACGTGCGCCCGTCCAGCCAGGGCGGCAGGGGCGCGGCCCAACGCCAGGGCGGGGCCAACGACGGGCACGGGGGCGACCCGGTGCTGGACAGCGCCGACTTCGCGGACGAGCCCGGCCCGGGCAACCTGCGCGTGGACTACGTGCTGCCCTCGCGGACCGTTCCGGCCCGGTCCTCCGGGGTGTTCTGGCCGACCGTGGACGACCCGCTGTTCCGGCTGACCGGCGACTACCCCTTCCCCAGCTCCGACCACCGGATGGTGTGGGTGGACGTGGTCCGCCACTAGCCGTGCCCTCAGTGGCCGGGACGCGGTCACCCGGTGCGGACGGCCTCCTCCTGTGCGGCGGCCAGCCCGGCGCTGATGACGCTGTCCATGATGGCGGCGAGCCGGTCGGGGCCCAGGCGCGGGGCGTGCTCGGCCATGCGCTCGACCAGTTCGCGTTCGCGCCGCATGTCGCGCCCGGCGAAGTAGCCGACCGGCTTGAGCCGCTGCACCTGGGCGGCGACGAGGGCGCGGCGTTCGAGGAGGGCGGCCAGTTCGGCGTCCATCTGGTCGATATGTCCGCGCAGCTGGCGGATCTGCTCCTGGGCGGTGGGCGGGGTGGTGCGGTGCTCGGACACGGTGGTTCTCCCTCGGGTGGGGCGGTCCCGGCAGCGGGCCGGACGCGGTCGCGGTGCGGCCGTACGTCCCCGCCGGATGCGCGCGGTGCGTGGAGAGCGTGTCCTGGGGCGTCGGCCGCCTGAAAACGAGGAGGAGCACCGGGCTGCTGCCCTGGTGCTCCGTTGCCGACGACCCCTGGTTCCGCCTACGTGAGAGCGGCCGACGAGGTCGTCGGCTGGCTAAACACGTGATAGCGGCGGGTCATGGGGGAGATACTACCGAACCCGCCGGTGGGGGTGCGACGGTTCCCCTGCGGGAGCCGCGTCACCCCGCGTCCGGGGCGGGCGGGCCGTGTCCCCTTCGGTCGCGCACGCGCGTGGGGAGGCTCCGCCGCAGTGGTCGACGCAGCGCTGTACGGCGACCGGCCGCGCACGCGCGCGGGGCGGCCCC
>NZ_QPFC01000958.1:0-2668 GCF_003427465.1 Nocardiopsis sp. TNDT3
GCCGCGCCGACTCCCAGGTCAAGATCCGGGGCTTCCGGATCGAACCCGGGGAGATCGAGGCCGCGCTACTGGCCCAGGACGGCGTCTCCCAGGCCCTGGTCACCGTCCGCGAGGACGCCCCGGGCGCGCGCGTCCTGGTCGGCTACGTCGTCGGTACCGCCGACACCGGCGCCCTGCGCGAACGCCTGGCCGACCGCCTGCCCGGCTACATGGTTCCCACCGCCGTCGTGGCCCTGGACGCGCTGCCCCTGACCGCCAACGGCAAGGTCGACCACCGCGCCCTGCCCGCGCCCGCCGTCCGCTCCGCCGCCGACCACGTCGAGCCGCGCGAGGGCGCCGAGCGCGCCGCCGCCGAGGAGTTCGCCGCGGCCCTGGGCCTGGAGCGCGTCGGCGCCCGCGACGACTTCTTCGCCCTGGGCGGCGACTCCATCCTCGCCGCCCGCGTGGCCTGGCGCCTGGGCGAGCGCCTGGGCACCGGCCTCGACCCGCGCGCGCTGTTCCGCCATCCCACCCCCGAGGGCATCGCCGCGGCCGAGGACGCCGGGCGCCGCGAGGAACCCATCACCCCGGCCGGGCGCGGCCGACCGCTGCCGCTGTCGGCCGCCCAGCGCCGCCTGTGGTTCCTGCACCAGCTCGACGGCGACAGCGCCGAGTACCACACCGGAAGCGCCTTCCGCCTGCGCGGACCGCTCGACGTGTCCGCGCTCGGCCGCGCCCTGGAACTGCTCCAGCAACGCCACGAGGCCCTGCGCACCACCTACGACACCGTCGACGGCGAGCCCGTCCAGTACGTGCGCGAACCCCGCGCCGACCTGCTCACCGTGCGCGAGATCCCCTCCGCCGACCCGGCCGACCGCGAGCGGGAGCTGCACCGGCACCTGCTGCGCGAGGTGGACACCCCCTTCGACCTCGTGGCGGGGCCGCCCACCCGCGCCCTGCTGCTGCGCCTGGACGAGCGGGACCACGTCCTGGTCCTGAGCACCCACCACATCGCCTGCGACGGCTGGTCGGTCGACCTGCTCCACCGCGACCTCGCCGCGTACTACCGGGCCGCCGTGCGCGGCGCGGAGCCCGACACCCGCGCGGAGACCGACTACGCCGACTTCGCCGTCTGGGAGCAGGGCCGCTGGGAGGGGCCCGAGGCCCGGCGCCGCCTGGAGTACTGGGCGCGCGTCCTGGAGGACGTGCCCCCGCTGGCCGTGCCCACCGACCGGCCCCGGCCCGCCCGGCGCACCACCGCCGGGGCTGTCCATCGAACCCGCCTGACCCCCGACCAGCTCCGGGGCCTGCGCGCGCTGGGCGGGGCGTGCGGCGCCACGCTCTTTTCGACCCTGGCCGCCCTGACCCAGGCCGTGCTCTCGGCCGCGTCGGGCTCGGCCGACGTCGCCCTGGGGGCGGCCTCCGCCGGACGCGACCACCCCCAGTTGGAGGACGTGGTCGGCTTCTTCGTCAACCCGGTCGTGCTCCGCTCGCGCCTGAGGCCGGGCACCACCGCGGCCGCGTTCGTCGGGCAGGTGCGCGCCGAGGCCGACGCCGCCCTCGCCCACGAGATGCCCTTCGACCGGGTCGTCGACGCCCTGGTCACCGAGCGCGACCCCGCCCGCGGACCCCTGTTCCAGGCGCTGATGGTCCTCCAGAACGCCCACACCGGCGGGCTGGAGCTGGAGGGCCTGCGCGCCGAGGAGGTCGACCTGCCGCGCACCGCCGCCCTGGCCGACCTGGTCTTCGAGTACGCCGAACGCGACGGAGCCCTGCGCCTGTCGGTGGAGTACAACACCGACCTGTACGACGCCGGGCGCGTGGCGGCCCTGGCCGACACCCTGTCCCGGCTGGCCGACGCCGTCGTCGCCGACCCCGGCCTGGACCTGGCCGCCCTGGACCTGCGGCCCGAGGCCGAACGCGCCCTCTTGGACTCCTGGGAGCACGCCCCCGCCCAGGGCGCGCCCGCCTCCGTGACCGCCGCGTTCGCGGAGCAGGCCGCCCGCACCCCCCGCGCCCCGGCCCTGGTCGGCGACTTCCCCGCGCTGACCTACGCCGAACTCGACGCCCGCTCCGCCGACCTGGCCCGCCTGCTGCGGGCCTGGGGGGTCGGCACGGAGGACGCCGTGCCCCTGCTGCTGGAGCGGGGGCCGCACGTGGTCACCGCGATGCTCGCGGTTCTGCGCGCCGGGGGCGCCTACGTCCCCGTCCACCCCGACGACCCCGCCGAACGCGTGGCCTGGACGCTCGCCCGCACCGGCGCGCGCGTCATCGTCACCGACACCGCCTCGCGCTCCCGCCTGCCCGGGGGCACCGACGCGCGCGTACTGGTCCTGGACGGGCACGGCCCCTACCCGACCGTGCGGACCGAGGACCCCCTGCCCGAGGCAGACCCGCGCGCGCTGGCCTACGTCATGCACACCTCCGGCTCCACCGGAGAGCCCAAGGGCGTGGCGGTGACCCACGCCGACGTGGTGGCCCTGGCGCGCGACTCCCGGTGGGGCGGGGGCCGCGACGAGCGGGTGCTCTTCCACTCCTCGCACGCCTTCGACGCCGCCACCTACGAGATCTGGGTACCGCTGCTGCGCGGCGGCGCCGTGGTCGTCGCTCCGCCGCAGCGGCTCACCGCCGGGGAGTTCGGCGCGCTGGCCCGCCGCCACCGGATCACCTCCACCTTCGTCACCGCCGC
>NZ_QPFC01000959.1:0-3709 GCF_003427465.1 Nocardiopsis sp. TNDT3
TCGGCGGCCCCGGGCGGCGTTCGTCCGGGTTCCTGAGGTGCGCTGGGACTCCCGTCGGCGCTAACCCCGGGCGCTGTCGGAACGGCGCAGCCCCAGGCGGCCGCGGGTGCAGACCGCGAGGAGCACCGCGAGCAGGGCGACCATGGCGACCTCGGGCGCGCTCGCCGGATCACCCACGGCCACCGCCTTGACGCCCGAGACGACGTTGATCGCGGCGTGGGTGATGATCGCGGCGACCACACCGCCGCGGGCGGAGTTGAAGACGTGGCCGAGGACCACCGTGAACCCGACGCAGAGCAGGGCGTAGGCGGGGAAGTACATCTGCGCCTGGAGCGTGCCGGGCATGGCGAACAGGGGGGCGTGCCACATCGCCCAGACCGCGCCGAGCAGCACGTTCGCGGCCAGCGGGGAGAGGATGCCCTGGAGGCGGGGCAGCGCGAAGCCCCGCCACCCCAGCTCCTCGTTGCCGCCGCCGACCAGCGCGATGACCAGGAACTGGACGGGCAGGGTCGGCAGCGCCGCCCACAGCTGGGCCTCGTCCAGGGTCGACTGGCCCAGGTACACCTGGATCGCGGCGGAGCCCGCGAGGGCCAGGACCACCAGCACGGTGATCAGGTAGGGCATGACGCCGCCCCTGCGCCGGAGGGAGTGGCGCCGGAAGAGCGCGCCCACGCCCTTGCGGCCCTGGGTGGCCGCGGTGACGACGGCCGCGGCCACCATCGGCCCGAAGCTGCCGACGATCACGGCGGGCATCGGGTCGGCGCCGCCGAGCAGGCGCGTGCCGAGCCACCAGGCGGTCCAGGAGAAGGCGAAGGCGATCACGAGGAAGGCGGTGAGGCCGCGGGGGTCGGTGACCGTCGTGCGGGACCGGTCGGGGGCCTCGGCGTGGAACTCGGAGGGGGCGCAGGTCTGGGGGCTCGTGAGGGAGCTGTCGGTAGCCATGCCGAGAAACATACACTGTTGGAGAGAAACCTACAACGTAGGATTCCCAGTATCCTGTTGGACATGGCAACCTCAGGATCCGACCAGCAGTTCGACAGCGTCTTCCACCGCCCGCAGCGCCGACGCCGGTCCCAGCCCGCCCTCAGCCGCGAACGCATCGTCGCCGCGACCATCGACCTGCTCGACCGCGAGGGGGCGTCCGCGCTGACCATGCGCAAGGTCGCCGCCGAACTCGGGGTGCACGCCACCAGCCTGTACTGGTACGTGGAACGCCGGGAGGACCTGGTGGACCTGGCCGTGGACGAGATCCTGGCCGGGGCCGCCTCCGTGCCGCCGCCCCCGGACGCCCCCTGGGACGAGGCGCTCAAGGAGACCGCCCTGCGGTTCTACGCGGCCCTGACCGCGCACACCTGGGCGGCCGAGTTCGCGGGCTCCCGGCCGCTGATCGGCCCGAACGCCGTCGCCCTGTCGAGGCGCATCATCGAGGCGCTGGGGGAGTACGGCGGGGACGGGGAGGCGCAGGCGGTCGCCATCCGGGCGGTGTCGAACCAGATCCTCGGCGCGGCCACCTCCGCCGTCGCCATGCGCGCGATGAAGTCCGACCGCGAACAGGAGCACGAGGAGGCCGTCGCCGCCGCGGTCTCGGAGGCGGACGCCCTGGCCGTGGAGAACACCTACTTCGACCAGACGCTGGACCTGATCCTGGCGGGCATCAGGGCGCGGCGCGGGTCCTAGCGCGGTGGCCGCGGACGGCCGCCGGGCCGGTCACGCGGCCCGGGACCGGGGACGCCCCGGCGTGCCGTCCGCTCCGTACCCGGGCGCGTCCCCGACGCCGCGCGGCCGGACGCCGGCCGTTCGCGTCGGACCGCCGCGGACACGCGTGCGGCTTCCGCCCTCGCCCCTCCCGCCGCCCGGGCTAGGATTCGGCTCCGGGCCGCCGGAATCCTGGGAGAAGGCGCATGAGTGACGTGGGCATCGGCACCGGCAGAGTGGTCGTGAACAGGGCGATGTCACTGGACGGCTTCATCGCCGGTCCCGGCCACGCGATGGACTGGATCTCGGAGTACCTGACCGCGGACGCGGTCCCGGAGGTCATGGCTGCCACGGGCGCCATGCTCGTCGGCCGCGGCACCTACGAGGTCGCCAAACGCATGCCCGACCAGGGCACCGCCTACGACGGGGGACCGCAGTTCGTCCTCACCCACGAGCCCCCCGACGAGCCGGACCCCACCGTCACCTTCCTCACCTGCGGACTTGAGGAGGCCGTCGCCACGGCACGCGGCGCCGCGGGCGACAGGAACCTGGAGATCCTCGGCGCGGACGTGGCCGCCCAGTGCCTGCGGCGCGGGCTCGTCGACGAGATCCTGGTGTACGTCCTGCCGGTGCTGCTCGGCGACGGCGTCCGCTTCACGCCCCCGGGCCTCGGCAGGATCGATCTGGAGCCTTTCGGCAACACCCAGTCCGGCGCCGTCACGACGCTGCGCTTCCGCGTGCGGAAGTAGGCGCGGCTCTTCGACAGCTGGGCCCTGTTCCGGGTTCGGGCTCCCGTGCGCGCCCCGCACGGTGGTGACCGAACGGCCCCGCGCTCGTCACGGAGGAGGGGCGTGTTCCCCGGCACCGGCGCGGGGCGGTGCGCGGGGTTGCACCTTCCGTAGCGGCATGTGGTCTGGTGGACCCACGTCCCGGTCCCCTGAGGAAAGCCACCCTGCTCATGCCCCTGTCCTTCACGCCGCCCCGCCGGGTCAAGATCGGCGACGCGGCGGCCTTCGTCGGCAGCACGCCGCGGGCGATCCGCCACTACCACGAGATCGGCCTGCTCCCCGAGCCCGAGCGGGGCGTCGACGGCCGCCGCCGCTACGGGTACGAGGACATGATCCGCCTGCTGTGGATCCGCAGGATGGCCGACGCCGGGATCGCCCTGGACGACATCCGCGACTCCTTCACCACCGGCACGGCTTCCGCCGACGCCGACGCCGTCGGCGCAGACGGTATCGCGGGCATCCTGGAGCGGTTGGAGGAGAGCCTCGCCGATCAGGAGTCGGAACTGCGGCGGCAGCGGGCCGCCGTGCGGCGGATGCGCACCGAAGGCAGCCGTATGGGCCTGCTCTCCGACTTCGTCACCCAGCGCCTCAAGAGCCTGCCCGAGGGCTCCCTGCGGCAGGCGGACCTGGACGATCTGCTGGTCACCGAGCGGGTCTTCGGCCCGCTCGGCGCGGCCGTCCGGGCCGGCCGCTTCATCGCCCTGGCCACGCGTCCCGCTCTGCGGGAGGAGTCCGACCGCCTCGATGACGCCGAGGAGGCGCTCGACGACAGCGTCGCCGTCGATGATCCGCGGGTGGCCCGGGTGGCCGCCGAACGGCACGCCTTCGAAAGCACCCTGCACGCCGTCATCGAGGAGTCGGGCCTGGGGGAGGAGGACGACGCCCTCTTCGACGCCTGGGACGCTCTGCACCCCGCTCCCGCCGATGACGAGGCCGACCCCGGCTCCGGCAGTCGGGAGCCGGGCTCCATGAGCGCGTTCGAAGCCTTCGGCAAGATGCCCTACGACTTCTCCCCGGCCCGGCAGCGCTGTATGGAACTGGCCGGGGAACTGTCCGCCCGGGACTCACCCGCCGCCTGAGGCACGGCCCGGACGCCGGTCCGGGGGTGGAGAGGGCCCGCGACCGCGCCCGGCAAGGGGCCACCACCGGTTCTGGGCCGCCCGCCGGGACCGGGGGAACGCGGCCCGCCCGGGCCCGGCGGCGGCGTCGCGGACGCCGTGCGATCC
>NZ_QPFC01000960.1:0-1054 GCF_003427465.1 Nocardiopsis sp. TNDT3
GCACCGACCCCGTCGGGGTCGGTGCCGGGTTCGATCCGCAGCAGCAGCGTGCGGGCGGCCGGAACCACGTCGGTGACGCCGGGAATCGGCCGCGCCCGGAGCGCGGCGCGCAGCGCGATCACCTCGGCGAGGTCGGCGACCTCCACGAGCACACCGCTGTCCGCGCACGTCAGGACACGCACGGCGCCTCCTCGGCGGGGGCCGGGAGCCCCCTCCTCCCAGCAGGGGTCACGCGGCCTCCCCGGTGAACGGCGCGAGGGTGACGCCCTCGGCGCGCAGCCGGTCGGCCACGACCCGGGCGATGTCCACCGCGCCGGGGCTGTCGCCGTGCACGCACAGGGAGTCGGCCTCGATGACGATCCGGGTGCCGTCCACGGCCTCGACCGGCTCGCCGTGGGCGATGCGCAGGCAGCGCTCGGCGATGGCGGCCGGGTCGTGCAGGACGGCGCCGGGCTCGCGGCGCGAGACCAGCGTGCCCTCCGGGGTGTAGGCGCGGTCGGCGAAGGCCTCGCGGTGCGTGGGCAGCCCGGCCTCCTCGGCCAGGCGCAGGAACTGCGATCCGGGCAGGCCCAGCACGGGCATGGCGGGGTCGAACTCGCGCACCGCGGCGACCACGGCGGCGGCCTGCTTCTCGTGGTGCACGATCGTGTTGTAGAGGGCACCGTGCGGTTTGACGTAGCGGATCCGGTCCCCGGCCAGGCGGGTGAACGCCGACAGCGCCCCCATCTGGTAGACCACCTCGTCGGTCAGCTCGGCGGGCGGCACGTCGAGGAAGCGGCGGCCGAACCCGGCGAGGTCGCGGTAGCCCACGTGCGCGCCGACGGCCACTCCCCCGGCGGCGGCGTCGAGCGTGGTGCGCCGCAGCACGGACGGGTCACCGGCGTGGAAGCCGCAGGCGACGTTGGCGCTGGTCACGATGGACAGCAGTGCCTTGTCGTCGCCGAGTTCCCAGCGGCCGAAGCTCTCGCCGAGGTCGGAGTTGAGGTCGATGCGCAACGTCGGTGCTCCTCGTTCTTTCGTGTTGCCCCTTGCGGGGTTCCCCTACCCCGCCCGG
>NZ_QPFC01000961.1:0-1444 GCF_003427465.1 Nocardiopsis sp. TNDT3
GAATGTGACCGCGTCCGCCCGGTCACATTCTCGGCGGCCCGTTCGTCATGGCTGTGATCACGACGACGTGACGACCGGAGAACCGAAAGGACACCGCATCATGAGCACCACCGCCAGCCAGCAGAAGACCCAGTCCCGGCTGCCCAACCCCGCCGTGCTCGTTCCCGAACTGGGGGAGATCAGCAAGGCGCTGTTCGCGGCCACCGGGAACGGCTCGATCCCGCGGACCACCGTGGGCCTGGTGCAGCTGCGCGCCGGCCAGATCCTCGGGAACACCTACCTGACCGTCCTGCACTCCGGCAACCTCCGCGGGGCCGGGGAGTCGGAGGAGCGCATCACCGCCGTGGCCTCCTGGCGGGACGCCCCCTGCTTCACCGACGCCGAGCGGATCGCGCTGGCGCTGCTGGAGGCCGTCCTCACCGCCAACCCGCACGGCGAACGCGTCGGCGACGACCTGTACGCCGCCGCTTCCGCCCACTACGACGACAGGGCGCTCGCCACGCTCATCATGGCGATCGGCCAGGTCTGCTTCTTCGCCCCCCTCGCCCTCATCGGCAGACCCCTCCCCGGTGTGGCGCCCGCCGAGCAGTGGCGGGACTGACCCCGCACCGCCCGGGGTGAGAGGTCCCGCCCCGGGCACGGTCGGGCTCGGCGGCGACGCGGGGCCCGCCCGCGCGAGCGCGCACGGGCGGGCCCGGGCCCTCTCCGGTCACCGGGCCAGGACGCGAAAACGACTGGCCGCGGCGGCCGGAACCGGCCAGGATGGCGTCCGCACCGGAGAGAGCACGAGCACGAGGGGGACCGGTGGGGCGACCGGGGATCCGACCGATGCGGCCGGAGGACGAACCGCGCGTGGTGGAGGTGTCGCTGGCGGCGGACACCGTGTTCGCCGCCGCCGGGGTGGTGCTGCCCCCCGACGACCCGCGGGAGGTGCTCGCGCACGCGGAGCGGGTCCTGGTGGCCGAGGAACCCGCTGGGGACACGGCCGCGGCTCCGGCCGAGGGCCCCGTGGGAAGCCGGGACGGGAACCCCGCGGCGAAGGGCTCCGTGGTCGGCCTGGCCGCGACGGTGACCGTGGACGGGCGCCCGCACCTGGAGCAGCTGGCCGTGCACCCCGACCACGGCAGGCGCGGGATCGGCGGCGCCCTGCTGGAGGCGGTGTGCGCCGAGGCGGCTGCCGCCGGTCACACCCGCCTCACCCTCACCACCTTCCGCGACCTGTCGTGGAACGGGCCCTGGTACGCGGACCGCGGGTTCTCCGTGCTCCCCCGAGCGGAGTGGGGCCCGGGCATGGAGGGGGTCTGGCGGGCCGAGGAGCGGGCGGGCATCCGGGTACTGCCGCGCGTGGTGATGGTCCGGGAGCTGGTCCGGCCGTCCTGAGCCCTCCGCTCCCGTCCCGGGCACCTGCGCCCGGGCACCCGGCGCCCTCACGGGAGCGGGGCGG
>NZ_QPFC01000962.1:0-4955 GCF_003427465.1 Nocardiopsis sp. TNDT3
GGGACGGGCGGCGCGGTGCCGCCCGTCCCCGGCCTCGGAAACGCGGTGGGGCTCCGGTCGGGGCGTCAGCGCCCCTCCGGACCCCGGGGTCAGTCCGCCGTCCTGGCCACCTCGTAGGCCGCCCGGAACGCCCGGTACCTGGCCAGTTCGGCCTCCAGGGGCTCCACGACGCGCAGCCCGGTGATCTCCCGGACCCGGGCGGAGGCCGTGCGCTCCACGTCCTCGCGGCGCTGGACCGCGGCCACCTCGACGAGGTTGCCGCAGCCCACCCCGGTCAGCCACCCCACCAGCAGGGCCGCGACCACCAGGACGCCGGAGTAGGCGGCGAACACCGGGTCGTCGAACACCACCAGGCCGGTGATGCCGCCGCCCAGCCAGCTCGACAGGGTCACGACGGCCCAGGCCAGGCCCAGGCCCGCGACCGCGAGCAGCGCGTACTGGGCCGCACGGGCGACCTTCCACCACGACGGGCTCCGGTCGGGATCGCCGACCGCCCCGGCCACGGCCTGCCCCAGTTCGGCGGGCAGCTCGGGAACGGCGCCGCGGGCCACGGCGCGCATGCGGCGGCGCCACATCGGGGGCATGCCCTCCGAGACACTGTCGGCGGCCTCGCCCAGCGCGGTCTCCAGCTCGGCCTCGTGCGCGTCCACCGGGCCGCCCACACCGCTGCCGCTGTCGCGGCGCAGGAAGTCCAGCTGGACCGCGGCGAGCGGGTCCTTGCCCAGCCGCAGCGAGCGGCGGGCCACCGGCCAGCCGACCTGGCGTCTGCCGCGCCGGACGTCGTTGGTCTCGGTGACGTCGGCGACCGCCGCCACACCGGCCGCGTTGGCCAGTCCCTCCTGGACGCGGGCGCGCACCTGGGCCGGGACCGCCTCGGGCACCGCGCCCTCGCCCTGGAACTCCCCGAAGGGCTCGACCACCTGGTCCAGGTCGGCGGCCAGCCGGTCCACCAGCGCGCGCCGCTCGCGCACCGTCTCGGCGAGGAACTCGCGCAGGTCGCGGATGCCCTGGCCGGTGAGCGTGGACGTGGTGATCACCCGCGGGTGCACCCCCGACTCCGTCTCCAGCAGGCGGCGCAGGTCGGTGAGCAGTTCCTCCAGCTCGGCGGGCTCGACCTTGTCGACCTGGTTGAGGACGGCGACGGTGACCGCGCCGTGCCCGGCCATCTGGGCCAGGTAGCGGTGGTGCACCGCGGCGTCGGCGTACTTCTGCGGGTCGAGCACCCACACCAGCAGGTCGACCGAGCCGATGAGGCGGTCGGCCTCGGCGGTGTGCATGCTGCGGACGGAGTCGTGGTCGGGCAGGTCGAGCAGGACCAGGCCGGTCAGCTCGGAGTTGCCCGTGTCCAGGACGCTGGTGCGCGAGTGGCGGTAGCGGGTCGGGACGCCCAGCCAGCCCAGGAGGGCGTCGGCCCCCTCGTGGCCCCACACGCAGGCGTGCGCCTTGGAGGTGGTGGGCCGGGTGACGCCGGTCTGCGACAGCTGGAGCCCGCACAGGGCGTTGAACAGCGAGGACTTGCCGCTGCCGGTGCCGCCCGCCAGGGCGACCACGGTGTGGTCGCCCGACAGCCGCAGCCGGGCCCCGGCGTGGTCGAGCAGTTGGGTGGACCGGGCGACGAGTTCCTGCGGCAGGTCGTCGCGGCCCAGTTCGGTGAGGGTGGACAGCGCGTCCAGGCGCTCGATCAGCTCGGCCCGGGTGGTGGAGCGGGTGGAGTGCCAGGTGTCGTGGGTGGTGGGACGGTACTCCTCGTCCTCCTCCGCGTCGGCGGCGGTGTCGGCGCCCACGGCGCGGAAGGCCCCGGAGACCGCGGAGGGGCCGGGGACGCGGCGGGGCAGCGGCTCGATCCCCTCCGCGGCGCCGGATCCGGTCGGCGCGGGCTCCTCGGACGCCTCGTGCTCACCCGGTTCCGGGGAGGTCTCCCGCGCACGGGGCGGCGCCTGGTCCTCGCCCCCGTCCTCGGGCTGCTGGCCGACGACCGGGAAGGCGCCGGTGGCGCGCCCGGCGATACGGGTGTCGTCGGCGGCCTCGGCGAGGCTGCCCACCCATCCGGCGAGTCCGTCGGGGTCCTCGTGGTGGTCCTCGGCGGGACGGCGGACCGCCTCGCGCTCCCTGTCGGCGAGGGACCGCGCGTGGCGCCCAGAGCGCCGCTGCGCGGCGGGGGACGGCGCCGGGCCCTCCGGCTCCGCGTCCGTACCGCGCGGAGCGCCCTGGTCGCTCTGGACGCCCCGGTGCGGAGCCCCGGCGCCCGAGGGGTCGGGGTAGGCCGCGATGCCGTCGTAGGCGGGATCCTCGGAGCCCGCCTCGGACACGGCGTGGTCGGGGTGCTCGGGCACCGGCATGGTGTACCCGCGCCAGGGCCCGGACGCCGCGTCGCCGCGGGGGCGCCCGTCGTCACCGGCGCCGGACGCGCTCTGTCCGCTCTCGCGGTCCTCGTCCTCGGCGCGGGCGTGCGCACCGGGCTCCCCGTGCGCCTGCGCGGGGTTCCATTGAGTCGTCATCGTGCAATCTCAAGGTTGTACGTGGCCTGGTAGAGCTGGACGGCGGTGTCCTCGGACGGGATCGCGGCAGACGCCAGGGCGCTGTCGAAGGGCACGCGCTCGCGGTCGAGCAGGCCCTGGACGCGCTGGCGCAGGTCGTCCCGTGCCGCTGCGCCAATGCTACGCAGTGACTGGGCGCCGAACAGCCCCTTGAGCAGGCGCTGCGGGGAAGGGCCGGAGGCCTCGGCCGCATGGGCGCCGCCTCCGGAGCGGGACCGCTCGTAACCGAGCAGGTCGATGATCAGGACCAGGGCGACGACGTCGTGGTCGAAGGTGACGAACCGCGCCACGGAGCGCTTGGTGGCGCCGCTGGCGGTGGTCATCTCGGCGACGCCGCGCTGCCACTCGGTGATCTCCTGGCGGATCTGCTGTGAGAGCAGGCCGGTGCCGGGTTGGTTGAGGGCCTTGGAGGCGAGGTCGCCGCCGCCGGGGACCTCGCGCCACCTGCGCTCGACCTCGTCGGAGGCGCGTTCGCAGGTGGAGACCACCAGGGCCTCCAGGCCGTCGCGGATGGCGCGCTCCAGGGCACCGACCCGCTGGCCGCGCTCTGCCTGTTCGGCGCGGCCGCCCAGGCGCGTGCGCCTGCCGCGCGGGCGCAGGCTCCTGGTGAGCTCTCCCCCGGCCGCCACCTCCTGCCAGCGGGCCAGCAGCGATCCGCGCAGCAGGGAGCCGTCGGCCAGGCTGGTGTCGACGCGGTCGCGGGCGGCGGCGTAGGAGTCGTCGACGGCGGCGGTGAGGGTGCGGCCGGTCTCGATCTGCGCCTCCACCTGGCGGGCCAGTTCGGGCACCCGCGTCCGGAAGCTGTCGATGACGCCGATGAAGGTGCGCCGTGAGACGCGGTCGCGCTGCTCGGCCTCGCCCGCGACCTCCGCCAGGTAGTCGCGGATGTGGTCGGCGACGTTGGAGGTGAAGCGCTCGCCCCGGATCTGGTCGGTCTCGGGGATGGCGAACCGCGCGGCCGCGCCCAGGCCGTTGGCCTCCAGCATCGCGCCGAAGTGGTCCAGGAGCTGTCGCCTGCCCCTGCGCGGCACCCGGGAGAGCACGACGGCCAGGGAGGTGTCGCGGTCGCGGGCGACCTGGAGGAACTCCCACACGCGCGCGTCGGCGTAGCGGCTGCTGGTGGTGACGAACACCCACAGGTCGGCGGCGTCGAGGAACTTGGCCGCGAACTCGTGGTGCGCGGCGACGGCGGAGTCGACGTCGGGGGTGTCGAGCAGGGCCACGCCCGGGGGCATGGCCTCGGTGGCGGCGAGCACGAGCATGCCGTCCTTGCCCGGCATGGCCAGGCCCTGCTGGCGCACGCGCGGCAGGGAGGGGATGAAGGAGGCCTCGCTGAACCAGTCGACGTCGGCGGGGTTGCAGGCCAGGACGGGGCTGTTGGTGGTGGGGCGGCGCACGCCCGTGGTGGTGACCTGTTCGCCGACCAGGCTGTTGACCAGGGTGGACTTGCCCGCTCCGGTGGATCCGGCGACCGCGATCAGCAGCGGGATGTCGGGGCGGCGGACCCGGGGCAGGACGTAGTCGGAGAGCTGGGCGAGCACGTCCGCCTGGAGGGCGCGGCCCTCCTCGTCACTGGGCAGGCCCTCGGCGAACTCCAGGTCCCGAATGTGCTTGCGCAGTGCTTCCAGGACCTGTTCGAAGTGGTTCTCTTCGGGTTGGGGGGCGCGGTGCTTGGCCGGTCCGGCGGCGAGCGGCACGGTGGGCCCCCGTCGGGCGCCGACGGCCTCGGTGTCCGCCTCGCGCGCGGGTGCGGAGCCCTGGGCGGGCTGTTCGGAGGTGGCGGCCGGTCCGGTTCCGAACCGGTCCGGAGCGCCGGGACCGTTGGTCCCCGGTGCGGCCGACGGCCGGGTCATGATCGGGGTGCCCTCCTCATCGGTGCTGACGGTTCCCGCCGCGGAGCGACGTACGCCGCGGGCGGAGGTCTCACTGGAGATCGCGCCCGGTCGCCAGTCGACGGGTCTCGAACTGGTTTCCCGTGTGCAGTATGTCAAGATCCCGCGCTGTTTTGACCACTTCTCCGATGATCACCACCGCGGGGGGCCGCACTCCGGCCGATCGGGCCGCGGCGGCGATGGTGGCCAGCGTACCGGTGACGGTCCGCTGCCCCGGCAGCGTGGCCTCCTGTACCACCGCCACGGGGGTGTCGGCGGATCTGCCGTGGGAGACGAGGGCCTCGGCGATCGCCTCGATCCGCTCCACCCCCATGAGGACGACGACGGTACCGCCCGCGCGGGCGAGTCCGGCCCAGTCGACCGTGGAGCGCCCGTCCCCGGGGGGCACGTGCGCGGAGACGATGTGCAGGTCCTGGGCCACGCCGCGGTGGGTGGCGGGGATGCCCGCGCTGGCCGGGGCGGCGAGCGCGCTGGTCACACCGGGCACGGCGATGACGGGGATCCCCGCGGCGGCGCAGGCGGCGGC
>NZ_QPFC01000104.1:0-3507 GCF_003427465.1 Nocardiopsis sp. TNDT3
CCACCCACCCGGTGGACCCCGACCAGCGGCGCGACAAGTGGGAGGCGGCCGAGCCGATCACCATCGGCGACAACGTGTGGCTGGGCGGCGGGGTCATCGTCTGCCCGGGTGTGACGATCGGGGAGAACACCGTGGTGGGCGCCGGGGCGGTGGTCGTGCGCGACCTGCCCGCCAACGTGGTGGCCGTCGGCAACCCGGCCCGCGTGGTGCGCCACATCTGACCCGTTTCCGTCCTCGGGGAGGGTTCCGGCACGTCCCCGCGTGCTGACCGGTCACGGAGAACCGTCCCCCGGTGTGGCGCCACCGGGGGACGGGGTCTGCGGCGGCGGAAGCCGGCCCCTTTTCGGGGCGCCCGCCCGAAGGAGGGGGAAGGCTCCGTCCGGGCCTTCCCCCGCAACTCCTCTAGGACACCGCCTGTCCGGCGGAGACCCCCGCGGGGTCGTCGGCGGCGAACTGGGTCCGGTACAGCTCGGCGTAGCGGCCGCCCCGTGCCAGCAGTTCGGTGTGGGTGCCGCGCTCCACGATCCGTCCGGCCTCCACGACCAGGATGGCGTCGGCGGCGCGGACGGTGGAGAGCCGGTGGGCGATGACCAGCGCGGTCCGCCCCTCCAGCGCCTCGGCCAGGGCGGCCTGCACCGCGGCCTCGGAGGTGGAGTCCAGGGCCGAGGTGGCCTCGTCGAGGATGACCACCTCGGGTCCGGCCACCAGCAGGCGGGCGATGGTCAGGCGCTGGCGCTCACCGCCGGAGAAGCGGTACCCGCGCTCGCCGACCACCGTATCCAGACCGTCGGGCAGGGCGGCGACGAGCTGGTCCAGGCGGGCGCGGCGCAGCGCGTCCCACAGTTCCTCCTCCGTGGCCCCGGGCCGGGCCAGCGACAGGTTGGCGCGCACGGTCTCGTGGAACAGGTGCCCGTCCTGGGTGACCATGCCCAGGGTGGCGCGCACGGAGGCGAAGGACAGGTCGCGCACGTCCACCCCCGCCAGGCGCACGGCGCCCGAGTCCACGTCGTACAGGCGCGGGACCAGCTGGGCGATGGTGGACTTGCCCGCGCCGGAGGAGCCCACCAGGGCGACCGTCTGCCCGGGTTCGATCCGGAAGGACACCCCGTGCAGGACCTCGCGCTGCTCGGCGGTGTCCAGGACGGCGACCTCCTCCAGGGAGGCCAGCGACACCCTGTCCGCGGAGGGGTAGGCGAAGGAGACGTCGTCGAACTCCACCGACACGGGCCCGGCGGGGACCTCGCGGGCCTCCTCCCTCTCCTCCACCAGGGGCCGCAGGTCCAGGACCTCGAAGACCCGGCTGAAGCTGACCAGCGCGCTCATCACCTCCACCCGGGCGCTGGCCAGGGAGGTGAGCGGGGCGTACAGGCGGGTCAGGAGCATGCCCATGGACACCACCGTGCCCGCGTCCAGGCGGCCGGTCAGGGCGTAGAAGCCGCCCAGGCCGTAGACCAGGGCCAGGGCGAGCGCGGAGACCAGGGTCAGGGCGGTGAAGAAGACCTCCTGGACCATCGCGGTGCGCACGCCGATGTCGCGGACCCGTCCGGCGCGGCGGGCGAACTCGGCCGACTCCTCCTCGGGGCGGCCGAAGAGTTTGACCAGGGTGGCGCCGGGAGCCGAGAAGCGCTCGGTCATCTGGGTGCCCATGGCCGCGTTGTGGACGGTGCGCTCGCGCTCGATCCTGGCCAGGCGCGCGCCCATGCGGCGGGCGGGCACCACGAACAGCGGCAGCAGCACGAGCGCGAGCAGGGTGATCTGCCAGGACAGGGCGAGCATGACGGCCAGGGCCAGGACCAGGGTGACCAGGTTGCTGAGCACCCCGGAGAGCACGTCGCTGAAGGCGCGCTGGGCGCCGATGACGTCGTTGTTGAGGCGGCTGACCAGGGCGCCGGTGCGGGTGCGGGTGAAGAAGGCGACCGGCATGCGCTGGACGTGGTCGTAGACGGTGGTGCGCAGGTCCAGGATGAGCCCCTCGCCGACCCGGGAGGAGAGCCAGCGCACCACCAGCCCCAGGGCGGCTTCGAGGACCGCGACGGCGGCGATGAGCCCGGCCAGGAACAGCACGGGTTCCAGCGGGCCGCCCTCGGTGATGGCGGTGACGACCCGTCCGGCCAGGAGCGGGGAGGCCACGGTCAGGGCGGCGGTGACCACGCTCAGGGCCGTGAACCAGGCCAGCTGGCGCGCGTGGGGACGCGCGAAGGAGGCGATCCGGCGCAGGACGGGCAGGGAGAAGGGTCGCTGGTCCTCGCGGGCGTGCATGGCGTGGTACATGGAGGTCCACGCGGCCATTTCCATACTCATGGTCGTCCACCGGATCTGTCGGAGTTGGTGACTTGAACCGTAGAACCTCAACAAATGTTGAGGTCAAACTCCCGCCCACCACCGCCCGGGGACCGCTGCGCGGGGGAACGGGACACCCGCGGCCGACACCCGTGCACCGGCTGCGGTGGCCGGATCCGGTCCCCGTACACCTCTTCTCCGGCCGCCGGCGCTCTGGTAGAACGGCCCGGTGGACCCCCAAGGACTCCTCGCGCTCCTCATCCTGGCCCTCTTCTCCGTGTACTCGGTCCACTCCGGCTCCAAGGACCTGTCGGCGGCCCTGAGGGTCCGGCGCGACGCCCGACTCCTGGACCGGACCGGCGTGCGCGTGCGGGGAGTCGTCACATCGGTGCACCCCCTTACCCGGAGTCCCCACGGCCACACCGTCACCGTGGCCTTCCGCGACGCCGACGGCCGGGAGCGGGAGGCGGTCGACACCTCGGGACTGGGCGGATACCTCGTCCGCGAGGGCACCCCGGTCGAACTCCTGCACTCGGCCGACGACCCGCGGCTCGTCCGGGTGGAGAGCGCCGCCCTGCCCGGCTCGGCGTCCGAGCACTACCCGGTCCGCCTCGGACGCCGCCCCGGCGGTGCGAAGGCGATCGCCGCCGCGCTCCTGACGATGCTCGCCGTGCCCGTCTTCACCGCGGTCGTCGTCACGCTGTCCCTGGCCGGCGGGAACGGCGGTGGTCTCCTGCGCTACCTGCCGTTCCTGTTCACCGTCGTCGGCCTCGGCATGCTCCTCTCCGCGACCGTGTCCGCGGTGCGCGACCGCGCGGGCGGCCGGGGCTACACCGGGGAGGCCTACGGGACCGTCACCGACTCCTGGCGGGAGGCCAGCAACGCCACGGTGAACCGCCGCCGCGTGTACACCCACCCGTTCACCGTGCACTTCTCGGCCGGTGACGGGCGCGAGGTGCACCGCCGGTACCGCCGCTCCAGCACCTCCTACCGCCCCGTCGCGGGGCAGAGCGCGCGGGTCAGGTACGACCCCGGGGCCCCGGCGCGCTTCTCCGTGCCCGAAGCCCACCGCTGGGGGTGCGGACCCGGCGCGGTCATGGTCGTCGTCGGCCTGGGCTTCGTCCTCATCGGAACGTTCGTCGGCCTCATGCTCCTGCTGTCGGGTTCCCTCTAGCCAGGCGAGTGGTTCCGTGAGCCGTCCCTCCCCGAGCGGCGCGGCCGCCCGGC
>NZ_QPFC01000963.1:0-2132 GCF_003427465.1 Nocardiopsis sp. TNDT3
CGTCCACAGGCGGAAGCCGGGGGTTGGCGGCGGGTGGGAAGACCGGTCAGACTGGATTTGGGGGCGCGTGACGCACCTGCGCGGAGCGAGAACTTCCCCGAATCGAGCGTAGCCCGCCCGTCCGGCACCGCACCAGACCGCTCTTCGCCCTGTGGACAACCTGCGGTCCCGCGCATGCAGGAGTGGACCCGATCAAGCCCAGTCCGTCGGCGCGGGGCGTCGTCACCCCATCTGGCCGGGGTACTTGACCGCTCGGGCGACGACTTTCGCGTACCTGTCGGCCTGCTCGTCGGTGTGCGCGTACATGATGATCGTGTCGGAGCCGCGGGACCGGACCTCCCAGACCGCCCCCGTGCCGTGGGCGCCGGGCGGCAGGTTGGTGAAGAGGACGTCGGGATAGCGGGCGGACAGCTCCTCGTGAGTAGCCATGGTGGACACCGTAGCCAGGTGTGGCCGGTTGCGGGCCCGGTTTCGTGGTGGATGTGTGGCTGGCGCGGAGCGGGTGACGGGTGGGAAAGGAAACCGGCCCTGCCCAGGCGCGGGCAGGGCCGGATCGCGGTACTTCGCTACCGGACGCGCACCGCAGCCAGTAGTGCCGTCCACTCCGAGGCCTCGGCCGACAGATGGCCCAACTCCCGGTTCTGGGTGTCACGGATACCGGTGACCGGACCCTCCGCGACCTCTACGCAGTGACCGCCACCGCCGTCACTGAAGGAGGACTTGTGCCATGGACTGTTCTCGCTGCTCATCACAGACCTTTCATGCTCACATGAAGGATTTCGAGGAACCGCCGAGGAGACAGGGCTCTGGCTACTAGCCGCGCACGGCCGCGAGCAAGGCCGTCCACTCGGAAGCCTGGGCCGACAGGTAGCCCAGCTCCCGGTTCTGGGTGTCCCTAACCAGGGTCTCGGAACCTTCAGAAACCTCAACACAGTTGCCGCTAGCTGCGCTGTAGCTGGCCTTATGCCACACACGTTCCGTCATCGCTCAACCATCTCTCGCACCATCTGAAGTGACGTCGACTCCGAGTGTGCCTCACCCTGGAGAAGCCCGAAAGTTGTCACGCACTCCTGATACCGGTTCTTATCGCTGATCACAGTCTCCCCAGTCATGTACTCAGCAGAAGCCACAGAGGGTTCGTCTGCGAAGGTGTACAACCGGAAAGGCCCCCCGCTTCCGTAGTGCCTCTTGGTGTCCCGGGGGACGATCTGCACACGCACCCTACCGCCCTCCACCTCACGGAGGACACGCTGCACCTGCTCATGCAGCAGGTCAGGACCACGGTTCCCGACTTGCTGATAGAACACCGACTCAGCGATGAGGAAAAGCACCAGCGGCCGGGTTTCCTCCTCCAGGATGCGCTGCCGAGAGATTCGAGCCTGAACGAGTTCTTCGATGGAGGCCGATGGCATCCCGGGGTAACCATCCTCGAAGATCGCGCGAGCGTACTCCGGTGTCTGAACCAGGCCCGGGAACACTAACGTTTGGAAGTCGCGGATCTGCGTGGCCGCGCCTTCCAGCTCCGGAAGTTCCGCGAACCTGAACGCAGTACGCACCTGACGGCTGGCTTTCTCCCACTCCTCAGCGATGCGCCCTCCGGCTTTCAGAGCTTCGTCCAGCTTGTTGACGTACTTCTCATCGACCTTCCGGGCGCCGGTCTCCCATGAGGAGTAACAGCTTCCGACGACGCCGAGCACCTTGGCGATGTCGACTTGCAGCAGACCAAGGGCATCGCGGTGTTTCCGCATCTGCTTCCCGAAGTGCTTCCACGCGGGGTCAGTGGGTCGCTTCGTCACGAGTTCCTCCATGACTTCACTGGGAGAAACATATTACGCAGGACTTTCTCCCCACGGGAGGAGTCTTCTGTGGAATCTCCAATCGCACGACGGTTGTGTGAAGTCTCTTGAACTGGCCACTTCACTGAGAGATCGTGTGATCACAGAGAACCGGTTGTGGAATTGGGAGAATTCTTCACACTGCATCGCGGAAGCCTTGTGGTGTGGCGAAAGCCTTGAAATATGACACACCGGACAAAAAGAAGCCCCGACGGTCGAAGTAGAGAGCGACCGCCGAGGCAAGGCGCTCCACCCCGAAAGCCCCGAGGTGAAACATGCAAAAGTCTACCGTTCCGC
>NZ_QPFC01000964.1:0-3692 GCF_003427465.1 Nocardiopsis sp. TNDT3
GGCGCGCCCCGCCCGCATCCCCCGGAGAGAGGGCCGGTGCGCGCCGGGGTGCGCCGTGCCCGGGCGGTCCGCGGGTCCGCTCCGGTCCCGTGACCGGGTAATCCTTGTCCCATGGACAACCACGACGACCGCATCCGGGTGCGCGGCGCCCGCATCCACAACCTCAAGAACGTGGACACGGAGCTGCCCCGCGACGCCCTGGTCGCCTTCACCGGCGTCTCCGGGTCGGGGAAGTCCTCCCTGGCCTTCGGAACCCTCTACGCCGAGTCCCAGCACCGGTACCTGGAGTCGGTGGCGCCGTACGCCAGGCGCCTGCTCCAGCAGCTCCCGGCCCCGGAGGTGGACGACGTCACCGGGATGCCGCCCGCCGTGGCGCTCGCCCAGCCGCGCTCGGCGCCCTCGGTCCGCTCCACCGTGGGCACCCTCACCACGCTGTCCAACACACTGCGCATGCTCTTCTCCCGGGCGGGCGACTACCCGCCCGGGGCGCGGCGCCTGGACTCGGACTCCTTCTCCCCCAACACCGCGGCCGGGGCCTGCCCGACGTGTCACGGGGAGGGGGTCGAGCACGAGGTCACCGAGGGGTCGCTGGTGCCCGACCCCGGGCTGAGCATCGCCGACGGGGCGGTCGCCTCCTGGCCCGGGGCATGGCAGGGCAAGAACCTGCGCGACATCCTCGACACCCTCGGGTACGACATCCACCGGCCCTGGCGGGAGCTGCCCCAAGGCGAGCGCGACTGGATCCTGTTCACCGAGGAGCAGCCCGTGGTGACCGTCCACCCGGTCCGCGAGGCGGGGCGTGTCCACCGGCCCTACCAGGGCAGGTACAGCAGCGCGCGCAGGCTGGTGCTCAAGGCGTACGCCTCCTCCGCCAGCGAGGCCCGTCGGCGCAGGGCCGCCGAGTTCATGGTGGACCGGACCTGCCCGGAGTGCGGCGGTCGGCGGCTGCGGCAGGAGGCGCTGCGCGTCACCTTCGCCGGGCACACCATCGCCGAACTCGCGGCGCTGCCCCTGACCGAGCTGGTGGCCCTGCTGCGCCCCTGGGCGCAGGACCCGGGCGCGGCGGGGGCTCTGGTCGGGGAGATCGCGGCACGGGTCGGGGTGCTGTCGGAGCTGGGCCTGGGCTATCTGAACGCGGCCCGACCGGCGCCGACCCTGTCCACCGGGGAGTTCCAGCGGATCCGGCTGGCCACCCAGCTGGGCACGGGGCTCTTCGGGGTGGTCTACGTCCTGGACGAGCCCTCCGCGGGCCTGCACCCGGCCGACGCCGAGGCGCTCTCCAGGACCCTGCGGCGCCTGCGCGACGGGGGCAACACCGTGTGCTTCGTCGAGCACGACCTGGACGTCGTGCGCGGCGCGGACTGGATCGTCGACGTCGGGCCGGGGGCGGGCGAGCACGGCGGGCGCGTCCTGTACAGCGGCCCGGTCCCCGGCCTGCGCGGGGTCCCGGAGTCGGTGACACGCCGCTACCTGTTCGGCGACGCCCTCCCGGAGCACCGGCCCCGCACCCCCGGCGGATACCTGGAACTGCGCGGGGCCACCCGCAACAACCTCCAAGGGCTGGACGCCGACGTCCCCCTCGGCGTGTTCACCGCCCTCACCGGCGTGTCCGGCTCGGGCAAGTCCTCCCTGCTGGCGGAGATCGGGAACCGGGCCGCCGAACACGGCCGGGTGGTGTGGGTCAGCCAGCAGCCCATCGGACGGACGCCGCGCTCCAACCTGGCGACCTACACCGGGCTCTTCGACACAGTGCGCAAGCTGTTCGCGGCCACCGAGGAGGCCCGCTCGCTCGGTTACGGGCCCGGCCGGTTCTCCTTCAACGTCGTGGGGGGACGCTGCCCGGAGTGCGAGGGCGAGGGGTTCGTGTCGGTGGAGCTGCTGTTCCTGCCCACCACCTACGCGCCCTGTCCAGCCTGTGGCGGCTCGCGCTACAACGACGACACCCTCCGGGTGCGGTACCGGGGGCGCACGGTCTCGGACGTGCTCGCGATGTCGGTGGAGGAGGCGGCGGGGTTCTTCACCGAGGAGCCGTCGGTGCGGCGTTCTCTGGAGACCCTCACCGGGGTGGGCCTGGGCTACCTGCGCTTGGGCCAGCCCGCGACGGAGCTGTCCGGCGGCGAGGCCCAGCGGATCAAACTGGCCACCGAACTCCAGCGCCGCCGGGTCGCCGACACGGTCTACCTGCTCGACGAGCCCACCACCGGTCTCCATCCGCACGACACCGACGTCCTCGTCGGCCGCCTGCGCGACCTGGTCGGCGCGGGCGCCACCGTGGTGGCGGCCGAGCACGACATGCGGGTCGTGGCCACCGCCGACCACGTCATCGACCTGGGCCCGGGCGGCGGATCGCAGGGGGGCCGGATCGTCGCTCAGGGCACGCCCGCACAGGTCGCGGCGGCCCCGGACAGCCGCACGGGCCCCTACCTCAAGGGGCTGCTCTGACGCGCCGGGCCCTGCGCCCGCCGCCGTGTGCCTCGGTGGTCACCTCCCGATCCGGTAGGCGCGGGTCCGGCCGAAGGATCGGCGGCGAAACCGCGTGTCCGACTCTGCCCCTAGTCTTCCGGCATGTACGAATCTGAAGCAGGAACGGCCGGCTCGGGCGGCGGCACGGACACCGCTGCCCGGGTGGCGGCGGCGGTGCGGGACTGCCTCGCGCCGCTGCGGCTGTCCGAGGTCCACGAACCGGTCGTCGAGCACGTGCTGAGCGGCACCCGACCGGAGGCCCTGGCGGCGTTGCGGGAGCGGCCGACCGGCGCCGACATGGTCGCCAAACCGGACGCGGTCTGGCGGACCGACCGGCTGACCGCCGTCGCCGACGCGCATCCCGGCTGGTCACTGCGGGAGGCCGACGCGGCACGGCTGGTGCTCTACCGGCTCGCGCCGATCGACCTGCTCGTCCGGTTCGGGCAGGTGCTGCACGCGGTCACCGGCAACGCCCCGACGTCCGGGGAGCCGTCGTGGCTCCTCGTGCTGGCCGACGACGTGCTCCGTGTCCACGGCGCCGCCGACGGGACCGACGCCGACGACGTCCGGCGGCGGTGGGACCCCCACACCCTCACCGAGGTCGCCCGGGCGGGCGGCGCACCCGGCCGGACTCCCGTGCACGCCGCCCTGTCCGCGCTGCTGTACTCGGGCTCCGGCCACTGGCCGTTCCGTCGGCACCGGCTTCTGGAGAGCGAGGCGGGCGTCGCGTTCCTCGCCCGGCACGCCGACGCGCTCGCGGACGTCGTCACCGGGTCCGCTCTGAACACTCGCAGATACGTGGCGGACCGGTGCGCGCACAGCCCGCAGGCGCACGCGGAACTCGCCGCCGAACTGGCGGTGGACGCCGAGGCGAGCGTTCGCGCTCAGGCGCTGTCCGCCCTGGCCCGGACCGACGGCCCCCGCCAGGTGGACCTGCTGCGACGGCACCTGCGGACCGCGCCGCCGGACCGTCTGCCGGACGTCCTGGCCCGCCTGGCCGACCTCGACGGCGGCGTCGCGGCGATCGAGGAGGCCCTGGCCGACGACGGCGCCGGGCCGCGGGACCCGGAGCGCGAGCGGCTGCTGCGCCGGACCGCCTCCCGGGTGCGGGCGCTGAGAACCGCGGAGGCCGCCGTCCCCGTGCCCGACGTCGCCGCACCGCAGGACGCGGACCTGGCGGAGGAACTGCGGACGCTGGGGGCCGGGGGCGGGTCCGACGGGGACCGTTC
>NZ_QPFC01000965.1:0-4043 GCF_003427465.1 Nocardiopsis sp. TNDT3
CGCTCCGCGCAGGCGGAGCGGCCCGGGGCCGTCGCGTTCGGTCCTCAGGCGGTGAGCCCGCGCACCAGGTCGCCGCGGGCCCGGGCCACCCGCGAGCGGATCGTGCCCACGGGCACGTCCGCCAGCCGGGCGGCCTCGGCGTAGGACAGGCCCTCCACCTGGGTGAGGACGAACGCCTGCCGCCGTTCGGCCGCGAGGCCGTCCAGCAGGCACAGCAGGGCCACGTGCTCGTCGAACCGGACGGCCCGGGCGGGCAGCAGGTCCCAGTCGGCGTGGTGCACGCAGTCGGGGCGGGCCGCGTCGTGGCGGTAGCGGTCGGCGACGGTGTTGCGGGCGATGGCCAGCAGCCAGGTCCGCGCCGGGGCGCGTCCGGCGAACCGCGGCAGGCCGCGCAGGGCCCGCAGGTAGGTCTCCTGGCTCAGCTCCTCGACGCGGTCGGGGTGGACCCTGCGGGCGATGTAGCGGGCGACGTCGGGACGGGTGCGCCGGACGAACGCGTCGAGCGCGGCGGCCGAGCCCTCACGGGCGGCGAGCGCCAGCCGGTCGAGTTCGCCGTCCCGCTCATGCGCGCGTTCCTCCGCGTGCGGGGACTCCTCCGAACGGGCCGGTCCCTCCGCGAGGGCGGGCCCTTCCGGACGGACCGGTTCCTCTGGAAGGCCGGGTTCCTCCGGGCGGGCGTGCCCCCGCGGGAGAGCGGTGCCCTTCGCGGAGGCGGGCCCGCCCTCGCGAGCGGGCTCGTCCGCTTCGACCGCCGCGGGGGGCGGCGGTTCGGTGCGGTGGTCGCGCCGCGGACGGCACGACAGGCGGTCGGGGTGGGAACGGCGCGCCCGTGCCGGGCGCTGCTCCTGGAAGACGGTGTCGGTGGGCATCGGTGCTCCGGGTTCCGGCGTGCACCAGCGGCCCGGCGGCCGGTGGCCTCGGGCGGTGGTGCACGCGGTGACGGGAGCGTGCGCGGCCGGTCCCCGACGGGGGACCGGTCCCGGGCACGCGGGGACCGGACGCGTCCCCCCGGACGTGCGCGCGTGGGCGCGGCGGTGCGGAGGACGCGGCGTGAGGGCGCTGACCCGGGTACCCGCGCCCGCCCAGGCGGAGCCGGGACGGCGCGGCCGTTCCCTCCGTGGGCACGGCCCGGCGCGAGGACGGCTCGGAGCCGGTCCCCGCGGAGCCCGCCGTCGGGGTGGAAGGCGCGCTGGCGGTGCGGGTGCGGGCAGGGGCCGGGTCAGCGGCCCGGGGCGTGTTCGCGGGCGCCGACCGCCGCGCGGCGGTCGGTGGTGCGGTCGAACACGGCCTACGCCGCGGGCGGTCCCCGCAGAACCAGGCTGTGTCGGAGGTAGGGCGCGGCCGGGGCGGGCGTCCGGCGCTCGGGGAGCGGGGCCGAGGGCACCCGTTCGGGCACCAGCCGCGGGGCCGCGAGCACCAGGACGGGCAGCAGCGCGGCGGCGGCCAGGCGCAGGTAGGCGAAGAGCGCCGCCTCGCCCTGGCGCAGCCACCAGGCGCACACGGCGCCCGCCACGACGTGGGCGACGAGCATCCGGGCGCCGCCCGAGGCGGCCTCGACGGCGGCGGGGTCGGCCGCGTGGGCGCCGTGGGCGCCCGCAGCCTGTGCCGTGGAGAAGACCAGGTGCAGGGCCAGCTGGCCCCACGCCATCCATCCGGCGATCGCGCCGAGTCCGCGCTCGCGGCCGGTCGCGGCCCAGGCGGAGGCGTAGACCAGGGCGGCGCCGACGAGCAGTCCGCCCAGTGGGACGGCGTGCTCGGAGGACAGCGCGTGGCCGCCCACGGACACGGCGGAGCACACCGAGGCGAACACCCCGGCGCGGGCCGCGCGCAGGGGTGGCCGCTCCGTCATGGGTTCATCGTCGCACCCGTTCCGGGTCCCCGCCCAGGGGGGTGGGCCGAGCGGTCGTCCGCGCGGAGGCGCCCCCCAGGCGGCCCCGGAGGTCGGATCCGGTCTCCGGGGCCGGGGCTTCCCGCTCCCCGCCGCGTCGGCGGCTTCGTCCAGCGGGTCCCGCTCTCCGCTGCCCGGGGCGGCTCACCCCTCCAGCAGGGCCTGCCCCACGTACCCTCCCTCCTCGCAGCCCGGCGGGACGGCGAACACCGCCGAGCCCACGGCGGTCACCCACTCGTTGAGCAGGTCCAGCTCGTCCAGGCGCCGCTGGATGGGAACGAACTGGCGCAGCGGGTCGGCCTGGAAGGAGGCGAACAGCAGCCCCGCCTCCTCGCCGCCCGAGCCGCGCTCGTCGTAGTTGTAGGCGCGCCGGAAGATCCGCTGGTCCGGGTCGTCGGTGCGGGCCCGCCTGATGTGCGCGAAGTCCGCGATGACGGTCAGCCCGGAGGCGTCCGTGGCCTCCAGGTCCGCCTCGTCGTGTTCCTCGATACCGGTCAGCGGCGCGCCGTTGTCCAGTCGGCGGCCGATGACCGCCTCGCGGGCGGGCCGGTCCAGCTCGTCCCAGGTGTCCAGGTGGGTGGCGATGCGGCGCAGCACCAGGCTCGTGCCTCCCCTGAGCCACCGCGGTGGGTTCCCGCCCCAGACCAGCCGGTCGAAGTCCCCGGTTCCCGGCGCCGGGTTGACGGTCCCGTCCACCTGCCCCATCAGGTTGCGCATGCTGGTGCCCTCGGGCTGGGAGCCGTGGGCCCGGCGGAACCCGCTCTGCGTCCACCGCACCCGCGCGAAGGCCCGCGCGTCCTTGAGCATCATCCGCACCGCGTGGGAGACGGTGACGGGGTCGTCCGCGCACACCTGGAGCAGCAGGTCCGCCCCGCCCCAGGCCGGGTCGAGCCGGTCGTGCCCGAACTCGGGCAGTGGCCCGAGCCACTCCGGCACCGCGTCGGGGTCCACCCGCTCCACCAGACCCCGCCCGAACCCGAACGTGGTGGTGAGCCGGGCCGGGACCAGGGCGAGTTCGGGCTCGGTGTCGGCCAGGGCGGGCTCGCCCCGGGACAGGCGGGCCGCGTCGTCGCTGAGCAGCCGCAGGAGCCGGCCGACCCCGTCCGCGTCCGTCCCCGCTTCCAGGTCCAGCGCGACGAAGGTGCCGTGCGTCTGCGGCGGGGTCTCCACGCCCGCCTGCCGCACGCCGTGGAACGGCACGGTCAGCGTGCCGTTGAGCGGGGGCGCCTGGGGGGCCGCCGCAGGTTCCGCGGCCCACCGGTGGGCGAGCGCGCCCCCGGCCGCGCCGACACCGGCCGCCGCGCCGCCCAGGAGCAGCCCTCTGCGGCTGAGCCGGGACTCACCGCCCATCAGTGGTCCCCGTGCCCTTCGTCCCCGTGCGCCCCGCCGTCCTCTCCCTCGGAGCCGTGCTCCCCGTCGCCGTTCCCCTCGCCGTGCCCGCCCTCGTACTCCTCGTTGGCCCCGGCGTAGTCCTTGACCGCGGCGGTGAACTCGGTGGTGGAGCCGTCGGAGAACTCCACGGTGACGGTCGCCTCGGCTCCCGGCTGGAGGTCCTCGGTCAGTTCCATGAGCATGATGTGGTCGCCGCCGGGCTCCAGGGTGGTGCTGCCTCCGGCGGGGATGGGGAACCCGCCCTCCTTCTCGCGCATGGTGGCGTCGGTCCCCTCGGAGACGACCTCGTGCAGCTCGACCATCCCGGCCGCGTCGTAGTCGGCCGAGACGACGGTGATCTCCTCGCCGGAGCCGTTGGCCAGCACACCGAAGACGCCGGTCATCCCCTCCTCGGCGGTGACGGCCTTGATCCAGGGGTCGGTCACGGAGAAGGCGTCGGCGGCGGTCACCGCGCTGTCGGCGGCCTCCTCCGCCGGGGCGGCGCCCTGCTCCTGCGCCCCTCCGCAGGCGGTGAGGGTGAGGCCGAGGCAGAGCAGTGAGGCGGCCCATGCGGTACGGCTGGTGCGGATGCGGTCCATGTTCCCTCCGGGGGTACGAGCCGCGTTCTCGCGGCCGTTCCCCCTACGGGTCGGATCGCGGGGCCGTCCGGTTCCCGGCGTCCGGGTGCCCCGTGCCGCATCAGGTCCTCGCACGCAGACGGGGCGGGCCCGGCCGTGCCGGACCCGCCCCGTCTGCGGTGTGTAGGACTTCTTCGGTGTCCGCT
>NZ_QPFC01000966.1:0-2834 GCF_003427465.1 Nocardiopsis sp. TNDT3
GCCGGGAGGGGGCGCCGTCCGCACCCGCGCCGCCCCGGGCGCGGGACGGGCCGGGTCACAGCTGGAGTTCGCTCTCCACGCGCCGGAGGGTGTGGCGGGCCATGGCCAGGTTGGCGCGCTGGCGGTCCAGCGCCAGGTAGAGGAAGACGCTGCCGTGCGACTTCTCCAGCAGGCGGATGAGGTGGTACTGGCTGCTCAGCGTGATGAGGATGTCCTCGATGCGGTCGTCGAGGCCGATCGCGCCCAGGGCGCGCGTCTTGGCGCGCACGACCTCGGTGTTGGCCGCCGCGGCCATCTCCAGGTCGAAGTGGCCGCCGCCGCCCATGGTGCCCAGGGACATCCCGCTCTCGTAGTCGACGACCGCGACGCCGATCGCGCCCTCGATCCCCATGGCTTCCTTCATCGCCGCGTCGGCGTTCATGGCGTCTCCTCACGCTCGGTGTCCACCGCGGGAGCGGCGATACATGACGAAAATTAGCGAAACGCCCGGAGGGTGCGTAAGTGGACAGTTTGTGGCGGGAGTCCATCGTTACCACAGTGTGTTCTCTTTGCTCCTCTTTGACTGTTAAATGTCTTTTGGAGGCAACCAGACACCGGGGGGCACGTGTCGAGCACAGCTGTATCCACGGAGCGTTACCTGAGCTGTGACGGGGTCGTGGCCGCGATGCTCGTGGACCGCGCGACGGGTCAGGCGCACGCGCGGTCGGGTGCGGTGTCGGCGCTGCCCGACCCCGAGCACGTCGCGGACTCCCACCACCTGGCCCTCGACCTGGCCCTGGCCTCCCGCGAACCGGCGGTCCGGGAGAGCGTGGTCACCACCGACGGGCACCACGTGCTGACCCGCGCCGTGCCCTCCCCGGGCGCGGACGAGGTCCTGCTCGTCCTGGTCTTCGACCGCGCGCGGACCAACCTCGCGCTGGCCCGCCTCCAGGCCGACGAGCACACCGCGGCGCTGCTGTCATGAGCGCCGCCGAGCCCCCGCGGGCCCTGGCCGAGCCCCTGCTCCGCGCCCGCGAGGAGGGGTTCACCGGAGCCCTGCGCCTGACCGGCCCGCCCGAGGCCCTGGTCCACCTGACCGCCGGGCGCGTCACCGCCGTCACCACACCGGCCGCGCCCACACCCGAGACCCTCCTGGTCAGGTCCGGCACGGTCCCCGCCGGGGCCTGGGCCGCCGCCTACGAGGCGGCCGCCCACACCGACAGCCTGGCCCGGGAACTGCTGGACCGCGGCGCGGTCTCGGCCGCGGTACTGGAACTGGCGTGCGCCACGGCGCTTGCGGACGGCGTCCTGGCGCTGTGCCTGTCCCCCGAACCCCGGGTGGAGGCCGTGCTCTCCGACGCCGCGCCGCCGCTGCTGGGCCTGGAGCACGGCCTGGACCCCGAGGAGGTGCTGGCCGAGGCCGGGCGCCGCCTGGCCTTCCTCGCCGACCGGTGGGGCGCGCCCGCGGACCTGGCCCGCCGTCGCCCCGTGCCCGCCGGGCCGGTACACGACTCCCTCCCCTCCGCCTACCGGCTCCTGCTCGCCCAGGCCAACGGCCGCCGCACCCCCCGGGACCTGGCCTTCGCCCTGGGCCGGGGGCTGACCGGGGTCATGGCCGACGTCGCGCGCCTCACCGAACGCGGGCTGCTGGAGGCCGCCGCCCCCGGCGGGGCGGACGGCCTCACCCGCCGCACGCCCGAGGCCGCCGCCCCGGACGAGGGCCCGTCCGCGCTGGCCAAACGGCGTCCGGGGGCCAACACCGTGCGCCCCGCGCCCCCGTCCTCCTCTGTCCCGGTCCCCGGGAACGTGCGCGAACGCCTGCGCTCACTGGGCGCCGACCACGGGACGGCCGCGGCGGTCGGGGAAGAGGCGGCCCGATGAGCACGACCGGACACCCCTGTCCGGCCCGCGGCGGCGAACCGCCCGCCGGGGGACACGAGGCGGGCGGCCTGACCGCACTGCCCAAGCGCACCCCCTCCCCGGTGCCCCGGGGACCGCGCCCCCGGCCGGGCCTGTTCGGCCCCAAGGAGCCCGAACCGGGGCCCATCGCCGCCCTGCGCCGCGCGCAGCGCGCCGCGGTGCCCCTGGAGAGGGTGCGCCGCGCACTACAGGACCTGGACGCCCACACCGGCCGCGCGCCGCGGCCGACCGACGAGCACGGGAGCGAGTAGATGGTTCAGGGTCAGATCGCCGAGGAGCTGGCGCGGCTGCGCGAGCACGTCGTCGGCGTGACCGACAGCGCCGTGGCCGCCTCCGACGGCATGCTGGTGGCCTCCGACATCCAGGGCGGACGTCCCCACACGCTGGCCGCGCTCGCCGCCGCCTCCCTGGGCCTGGGCAAGCGCACCGGTGACGAGACGGGGCTGGGACCGCTGCGCGAGGTCGTCACCCGCTGCCAGGGCGGCTACGCGGTCGTCTACGCGGTCGGGATGGAGGCCCTGCTCGTCGTGCTGGGCGACGAGGGCATGGACACCGCCGCCCTGCGCCGCGAGTCCCGGCTGACGGTGGAGCGCGTGGGCTCGCTGCTGGAGGTCACCGCCGCGGGCTGAGGCCCCGGCGGCGGGGCCCTCCCGGGCCCGGCCCGCCGCCCGACGGACAGCGGACCCGGCACGGGCCAGGGGCCGCCTGCTTCGCGCGCGGGCCGGTCAGGCGCCGACGTAGGCCGCGAGGTGCTCGCCGGTGAGGGTGGAGCGGGCGGCGACGAGGTCGGCGGGCGTGCCCTCGAACACGACCCGGCCGCCGTCGTGGCCCGCCCCGGGGCCGAGGTCGATGATCCAGTCTGCGTGCGCCATCACCGCCTGGTGGTGCTCGACGACCACGACCGACTTCCCCGAGTCGACGAGCCGGTCGAGCAG
>NZ_QPFC01000967.1:0-2495 GCF_003427465.1 Nocardiopsis sp. TNDT3
TCGATGGCCTCCAGCAGCGCCGAGGTCTGGAGGCGGTTGCGGCTGGCCCAGCGGCCGGTGGGCTCGGAGACCTTGCCCGCGTCGATCTGCTCCTGCACCGAGGCCACGACCAGGCGGACCCCCGCCTCGGCGACCCGGCGGTCGCGGAACTCGATGACCTCGTCGAAGTTGTGGCCGGTGTCCACGTGCATGACGGGGAAGGGGACGGCGCCGGGCCAGAAGGCCTTCTCGGCCAGGCGCAGCATCACGATGGAGTCCTTGCCGCCGGAGAAGAGCAGCACCGGCCGCTCGAACTCCGCGGCCACCTCGCGCATGATGAAGATGGCTTCGGCCTCCAGGACGTCCAGCTGGGAGAGCTGGTAGCGTCCGGCCTGCTGACTCGCCTGACCCATGAATCCGCCTTAGAAATACCGACAGGGCCGACGGCGGAGGGGTCGTCCTATCAGCCCCCCGCGTGCGGACCCGCGCTGTCCAGGTCCGCGCCGTCGCGGATGCTCGCCAACAACATACCCGACAATTCCGATCGGCATACAAGGACATCCGGCAGCTGCGGGTCCGCCGTGTTGTACCGCAGCGGGGAACCGTCGATCCGGGAGGTGTGCAGACCCGAGGCCCGGGCCACCGCCACCGGGGCGGCGCTGTCCCACTCGTACTGGCCGCCCGCGTGCACGTAGATGTCGGCGATGCCGAGCAGCACCGCGCAGATCTTGGCGCCCGCGGAGCCCATCGGGACCACCTCGGCGCCCAGCTGGGTGGCCATCCGCTGGACGAAGGCCGGGGGCCGGGTCCGGCTGGCGGTGATGCGCAGCCGCTGGTCCGAGGGGCGCTCCTCGGGCAGCCAGGGCGGGTCGACCGTGGACAGGGTGCTGCCCTGGGCGGGCAGCGCCACGGCGCCCGCGACCAGGTCGCCGTTCTCCCACAGCGCCACGTGCACCGCCCAGTCGGTGCGCCCGGCCTCGGCGAACTCGCGCGTGCCGTCCAGGGGATCGATGATCCACACCCGGCGCGCGTTGAGCCGCGCGGGGTCGTCGGCGCCCTCCTCGGAGAGGACGGCGTCGCTGGGCCGCAGCCGTCCCAGCGCGGAGAACAGGAACTCGTGGGAGGTGCGGTCCCCCAGGGTGCGCAGGACGTCGGGCTCGTCGAAGCCGTGCCGGGCGCGCAGGCGCAGCAGCAGCTGCCCCGCCTCGCTGGCCAGGTCGCGGGCCACCTCATGATCGTTTCGGATGTTCTTCACCGGCTAGTATGCTCCCGCCCCACGGATCACCGCTGACCACGTCTTCCACAAGATCTGGACGTCCAGTGTCAGCGACCAGTTTTCCACGTACCGCAGGTCGAGGCGGACCGATTCCTCCCAGGAGAGGTCGGAGCGGCCGCTCACCTGCCACAGACCCGTCATACCCGGCTTGACCACCAACCTGCGGCGGACGTCGTCCCCGTAGCGGGCGACCTCCTCCGGAAGCGGCGGCCTCGGGCCGACGAGCGACATCTCCCCCCGGACCACGTTGACGAGCTGGGGAAGCTCGTCGAGCGAGTACCGGCGCAGCCAGGCCCCCACGGCCGTCACCCTGGGGTCGCGGCGCATCTTGAACAGCACGCCCTCGTGCTCGTTGCGGGGCTGGAGCATCGCCTTCAACGCCTCGGCCCCCACCACCATCGTACGGAACTTGTAGACGGTGAACTCGCGGCCGCCCCTGCCCACCCGCGTCTGGGTGAAGAGGGCGGGCCCGCCGCCCTCGGCCCGGACGAGGACGCACAGCGCGAGGAACAGCGGCGACAGCAGTATCAGGGCCAGGGCGGCGGCGCAGCGGTCGAAGGCGCCCTTGAGGACGCGGCGCGCGCCCACCAGTTCGGGGTGCTCCACGTGCAGCAGGGGCAGCCCCGCGACCGGCCGGATGGAGGTGCGCGGTCCGGCCACGTCCATGAGCGCGGAGGCGACGATGAGGTCGGTGCCGGTCTCCTCCAGCCGCCAGGCCAGGCGGCGCAGCTCGGCCCCGTCCATCTCCGGACAGGCCAGGACCGCGACGGTGTCGGCCCCGGCCAGGGCGGCGGCCTCGGCCGCGCCGGTGAAGGTGCCCAGGACCGGACAGCCCTCCACCTCGTCGGCGCCCGGACCGGAGGCGACCTCCTCCTGGGGCAGGCACACGCCCACCACGCGCATGCCGTGGTAGACCTCGCCGCGGAACCGGCGGACCAGGTCGCGGACGGCCACGCGGTAGCCGACGACCACGACCCCGCTCATGCACTGGCCCGAACCGCGGCGCCGGTGCAGGGCCTTGCGGCGCGCGTACCTCAGACCGAGGGTGAGCAGGAGGATGAGCGGCAGGGTGACCAGCGCGTAGCCGCGGGCGAGGTCGAAGCGCAGGGCGTAGGCGCCGACGGCCACGGCGGCGGCGAGGGCGATCCCGGCCGTGGCGACGCGGCGGTACTCCTCCGTGCCCACGCCCAGGAAGCGGCGGGCGTAGCCGCCGCCCAGGTAGACGAAGAGGATCCACACG
>NZ_QPFC01000968.1:0-2349 GCF_003427465.1 Nocardiopsis sp. TNDT3
CCCCGCCCTCGGGCGAGCGCACCAGGTCCACCCAGGCGGCGGCGAGCACGGCGTCGGAGGTGGTGGAGACGACCCCGATGGGATAGTCGTTGACCACCTCGTCGGACTCGTCGAACGCGATGCCCTCGACCCGGTCGCCCGCGGAGACGACGTCGGTGGCGTAGACGAGTCCGGCGTCGACCTCACCGAGTTCGACCTTGGTCAGGACCGCGCGCACGTCCTCCTCGTAGGTGTCGGGGGTGATCTCCAGCCCGGCCTCGTCCAGGAGCGCGGCGGTGGCCGCTCCGCAGGGGGCCTCCCCGGCGCAGAAGGCGACGGCGGTGCCCTCCTCCGCGAGGTCGGCCAGTCCCCCGACACCGGCCGGGTTGTCCGGGGGCACGGCGATGCGCAGGGTGTTGGCGGCGAAGACGACGCCCTGTGCGCCGTGCTCCGCGGCCCAGTCGGGGTGCAGCCCCTCGCCCTCGACGACCCGGTCCATGGTGACGGTGTCGGCGGAGGCGAAGACGTCGGCGGGGGCGCCGGAGTTGATCTGGAGGGCCAGGTCGCCGCTGCCCGCGAAGTTGAGGACCACCTCCGTGCCGGGGTGCTCGGCCTCGAACTGCTCGGCGAGATCGGTGAAGACGTCGGTGAGGGAGGCCGCGGCGAAGACGTTGAGCCGGTCGGCGGACCCCTCCCCCGGGGAGCAGGCGCACAGGACGAGCGCGGCCGCGGCCAGGACGCGGACCAGCCGGGGAGCGCCGGAGCGGGGGCTGCGGGTGGCGGGCTCACGCATGGCGTTCCCCGGTGGTCTCCACGACCACGTTGGTGGACTTGACCACCGCGGTGGCGACGCTGCCCACCTCCAGACCGAGCTCGTCGGCGGCCTCGCGGCTCATCAGCGAGACCACCCGGTGGGGTCCGGCCTGGATCTCCACGCTGGCCATCACCCGGTCGCGGACGACGTCGGTGACCAGGCCGCGGAAGCGGTTGCGGGCGGAGGACAGGCGCCGGGCCGGGTCCTCGCCGGCACCCGCGCTCATGAACCCGGCCAGGTCCGCGCCCTCGATCAGACGCCTTCCGGAGGCGTCGCGGGTGGCGGACAGGCGGCCGGAGTCGACCCAGCGCCGGACGGTGTCGGCGCTGACGCCGAGGAGGTCGGCGGCCTCGCTGATGTGGAAGGTCGGCATGGGGCCAACCTATATCCGGCACCTGCTGGGGCAAAAGGGGCTTTCCGCTAGCGGATGCTTACTTTTTCTCCCTTGTCTTGGGATTTTGCGACAGACGTGCGGGCGGCACCGGACCGCGCCCGGGAAGAAGCCGGACCGGGCGCCCCGGAGAGGGACCGGGGATCCACGCCCCGGCGAACGGAACGGGCTCCGGCCCGGGGACGCCTCCCCCGGCCGGAGCCCGCGCGCCCGGTGTCCGTTCAGCCGCGCACGTCGGCGACCTCGCTGACCGGTCCCTGGGCGCGGTAGTCGTCCAGCGCGGTGACCACGTACCCGGCGCCGTCCTCCAGCGGCGCGGTGTCGGTCAGCGCGGTCCGCCCGGTGAGGCCCACGAGGTTGTCCGCGGTGACCGCGGCGCAGCGCTCCTCCTCGGACCCGGCGGCCGCGTCGGCGGGCAGCCGGTAGACGGCGTAGAAGCGGGCGCCGTCCACGGCCTCCCACGCCACGTCGACACCCTCGTCGGCGGCCCGGGCCGTGACGCCGCCGACCGCGCCGACCAGCGGCCCCCGGCCCCCGGGCGCGTCGGAGAGCGGCGGCAGGGCGGGGGCGCCGTAGTGCTCGTCGGCCAGCGCGGCGTAGGCGTCGGCGGCCTGCTCGCGCAGGTTCTTGATGGAGAAGTAGACGTCGCCGTCCACCTGGGGCAGCTCGCCGGAGTAGTCCAGCTGGGTGCTGAGCGCGTCCTCGCCGGTCCAGCCGTCCTCGCCCACCCGGTAGGCGGCCTGGCCGATGTACAGGTCCACGCCGGTGCCCTCGACCTCCCGGGCCCACCAGTCGGCCAGGACCTCGTAGTCGGCGGTCTCGAAGCCCCGCTCCCAGTACAGCTGCGGCGCGACGTAGTCGACCGTGCCCTCCTGGATCCAGGTGCGGGTGTCGGCGTGCTGGGCGTCGTAGGACTGCAGGCCCGAGCTGGACGAGCCGCTGGGGTCGGTGGAGTCGTTGCGCCAGATGCCGAACGGGGAGATCCCGAAGCTCACCCAGGGCTTGGTGGCCTCGATGCCCTCGTGGACCCCGGCGATGAGCTGGTTGACGTTGTCGCGCCGCCAGTCCTCGCGGTCCTCGAAGCCGTCGCCGTGCTCCTCCCAGGAGGCGTCGTCGTCGAACTCCTCGCCCTCCTTGGGGTAGGGGTAGAAGAAGTCGTCGAAGT
>NZ_QPFC01000969.1:0-1171 GCF_003427465.1 Nocardiopsis sp. TNDT3
CCCACCACGGCGCCGCGCCCGGCCGGAACAGGTCCGCGCCCACCACCAGGCCGACCCCGCCCAGCCCCAGCGCGAGGCCCGCCAGCTGGCGCGGCCGCACCCGTTCGCCCAGCAGCGGGACGGCCAGGGCGGTCGCCACCAGGGGCTGGAGGGCGGCCACCAGCGCGCTCGTCCCGGCGGCCACGCCCGTCTGCGCGGCGGCGAACACCCCGTACAGGTACCCGGACTGGGCCAGCAGGCCCAGCACGGCGTGCGCCGCCAGGTCCCGCCGGGACATCCGCGGACCCCGCCACAGCCACCACCCCGCCAGCAGGGCGGCCACGACCAGGAAACGCCAGGCCAGCAACGTGGTCGCGGGCGCGTACCGGGTGCCCAGATCCGCGCCGACGAAGCCGGAGCTCCACATCACCACCAGTCCGGCGGCGAGCAGGAGGGGCGGTACGGAGCGGCGGGGACGTGTCTCGGTGTGTTCCATGCGGGCAGGTAAACACACCGGTCGGTATACTCACAATGTAGTCCGAACGAGGCGCCCCGGCGGCGGGGCGCGAGGGAGGGAGTGGACACCGTGCCCGGTACCGCGACGACACCGCTGACCCCGGCCGCGCGCCGCGTCCTGGACGTGGCGACCGAGCTGTTCTACACCCGCGGGATCAACACCGTGGGCATGGAGCTGGTCGCCGAGCGGGCGGGGGTCACCAAGAAGACCATCTACGACCGCTTCGGCTCCAAGCAGCAGCTCGTCGTCCACTACCTGCGCGCACGCGACGCCCGCTGGCGCGCGTACCTGGACGGCTACCTGGAGCGGGCCCGGACCCCGAGGGAGCTGGTGGCCGCCACGTTCGACGCCCTGGACGACTGGACGGGCGAGGAGAACCCGCGCGGCTGCGCCATGGTCAACGCCTACGCCGAGCTCTCCGACCCCGAACACCCCGGCCGCGCCGTCGCCGAGGAGCAGAAACGGTGGCTGCGCGGCCTCTACACCGACCTCGCCGAGCGGTCGGGCGCCAGGGACCCCGGGGCGCTCGGCGACGCGCTGGCCATGCTGCACGAGGGCGCCGTGGTGGCCCGCAACGTCACCGGGGTCGCCGACGCCGCGCGCACCGCCCGCGCCGCGGCGGACGCCCTGATGACCGTGCACGGCGCGGACTGAGGGCGCCGGAGCCGGGGCGTG
>NZ_QPFC01000970.1:0-4353 GCF_003427465.1 Nocardiopsis sp. TNDT3
GGGTGCGGCGGTCCAGCAGGTCAGCGGCGTCCATGGCTCCCTCGTGGCGCACCCCGAAGCGGAGTTCGGCCCCGGTGACCCCGCGGACGAGGGGAGCGAGCAGCTCCGGGTCGGCGTCGGCCTCGGCCAGCACGGCGACCGCCTCGGTGCCGTACCTGGCCACCAGGCGGCGCGGGGCGGCCACGGCGTCGAGCTCCTCGCGCGGGGCCGCGCCGACCAGGGGCAGCGCGCGGGTCCGGCAGGGGCCCGCGGACAGCCCGCGGGAGCGCACGGCGGTGTCGACGGCCTGCTCGGCCATGGCGCGGTAGGTGGTGAGCTTGCCGCCGACCACGGTGACGGTGCCGTTCGGGGCGACCGTGACGGCGTGCTCGCGGGACAGGTCGGCGCTGTCCCCGACCCCGTGCACCAGCGGGCGCAGCCCGGCGAAGGCGCCCAGGACGTCGGAGCGCTCCAGGCGGGTCTCCAGGGCCCGGTTGAACTGGTCCAGCAGGAAGTCCACGTCGCTGTCGGGCACCTCGGGCACGTCCGGCACGGTGCCGTCCACGGGCTCGTCGGTGAGCCCGGCCAGGATCCGGCCGTCCGGCTGGGGCAGGGCGAACACGAAGCGGCTGGCGCTGCCGTCGACCGGCACGGTGAGCGCGGCCCGGGGGCGGCCCAGGGCGGCGCCGTCGAGTACCAGGTGGCTGCCCCGGCTGGGGCTCAACCGCACGTGGGGGTCGAGCCGGTCGGCGTGGACCCCGGTGGCGTTGACGATCGCGCGCGGGCGCACGGGGACGATCCGGCCGGTCACCCCGTCGCGCAGCACGGCGCCGTCGGCGGCAAGGCTCTCGGCCGAGCAGCGGGTGAGGATCCGGGCGCCCTCGCGGGCGGCGGTGCGGGCCAGGGCCACCACGAGGCGGGCGTCGTCCACGAGCTGGCCGTCGAAGGACACGACACCGCCGAGGAGCCCCCGCCGCGCGACGCCCGGGAGCAGGCGCAGGGTCTGGCGCGGACCGACCACGCGGGGCCGGGGCAGCACGCCGCCGGGCGTCCCGGCCATGATCCGCAGCAGGTCGCCCGCCCCCGCCCCGGCGCGGACGAACAGGGCGCGCGCGAGTCCGCTCCCCCGGTGGACGGGGACGACCATGGGCAGGGGCCGCACCAGGTGCGGCGCGGTGACCCGCATGAGGACGTCGCGCTCGCGGGCGCTCTCGTAGGCGATGGCGACCTGTCCCCCGGCCAGGTAGCGCAGGCCGCCGTGGACCAGCTTGGAGCTCCAGCGGCTGGTGCCGAAGGCCAGGTCGTGGCGTTCGACCAAGGCGGTGGACAGGCCGCGCGCGGCGGCGTCGAGCGCGACTCCGGCGCCCGTCACTCCCCCGCCGACGACCAGGAGGTCGATCCGCGGGTCGTGCTCCAGCGCGGCGAGGTCGGCCGCGCGCCGGGCGGTGTTGAGGGAGGAGGAGGCGGGGACCGCGGGGCTCATGGGCTCTCCTGGTTCGGGGGGCGGAGGTAGCCGTCCAGGAGGGCGGCGAGCTCGTCGACGAGGCCGGACTCGTCGGTGACGTCGGCGAACAGGCGGCGGGAGGTGACCGTGCCCTGGACCGTGACCAGTACGAGGCGGGCCAGCACCGCGGGGTCGCCCGCGCGCACCGACCCGTCGCGCTGGCCCTCGGCCACGACCGGTTCCACCAGTTCGAGGGCCGCCCGGTGGCTGGTGCCCAGCCGCTGGAAGGTGTAGGTGGCCAGGAGTTCGGGCTCGGTGTCCACGATCCGGACGAACAGCGGGTGGGCGAGCAGCGCGCGGGCGACCCCGGCCGCGTGCCGGACCAGCCGGGCGCGCACGTCCTCCCCGGCGGGCCCGCCGGGGCCGTCGCCCTGGTCGGCGAGGATCCGCCGCAGCTCCCGGGTGAGCAGGTCGGCCACGAGCGCGGTCGCGTCGGGCCAGCGCCGGTACACGGTGGGTCGGCTGACCCCGGCGCGGCGCGCCACGTCGGTCAGGGTGGTGCGGCGCACCCCGAAGGCCTCGACGCAGGCGCGGGCCGCGTCCAGGATGCGGTCTTCAACGTTACGTATTGACGCCATATGTAAAACTGTAGAGCATGACTGACGACACTTCCTCGGAGGCGGTGCCCGAGATGAGCTGGTTCGGGTGGGGCGACCCCGCCCGGGCGCGCGCGCTGGACCCCGGCCTGCGCGACCTGGTCTCCCAGGTGCTGCGGGCCCCTCTGGCGGACCTGCCCCCCGTCCCCGAGGAGCGGGTGGAGCTGCCCCCCTCCCGGCTGGACGAGCGGCTGCGCGGACTGCTCGCCGGTGTGGTCGGGCCCGGCCACGTGGACGACGGGGACGCCGCCCGGCTGCGCCACAGCGGCGGCAAGAGCACCCCCGACCTGCTGCTGCGCCGCGCGGGCAGGGCCGACCCCGCGCCGGACGCCGTCCTGTACCCCGCCGACCACGACCAGGTCCGGCGCGTCCTGGAGGTGTGCTCGGCCGAGCGCGTGGCCGTAGTGCCCTTCGGCGGCGGCACCAGCGTGGTGGGCGGGGTCGCGCCCCTGCGCGGCGGTCTGCGCGCCGTGGTCTGCCTGGACCTGCGCCGCCTGGACCGGCTGGTGTCGGTGGACACCGCCTCGATGACCGCCGTCCTGGGCGCGGGCGTGCGCACCCCGCGCGCCGAGGCGCTGCTGGCCGAGCACGGGTGCACGCTCGGGCACCTGCCGCAGAGCTACGAGTACGCGAGCCTCGGCGGCTACGCGGCCACCCGCTCCAGCGGGCAGGCCTCCTCCGGGTACGGCCGCTTCGAGGACATGGTGGTCTCGCTGCGCGCGGCCACCCCGCGCGGCACCCTGGACACGGGCGGACCGCCCGCCTCGGCGGCCGGTCCGGACCTGGGCCGCCTGCTGCTGGGCTCGGAGGGGACGCTGGGCGTGATCACCGAGGTGGGCCTGCGGATCCGCCGCCGCCCCGAGCGCGTGCTGGACGAGGCGTGGTCCTTCCCCGACTTCGCGGCGGGCGTGGACGCGCTGCGGACCCTGGCCCAGTCCGGGATCCGGCCGACCATGGCGCGGGTCCTGGACGAGGCGGAGACCTTCGTGGGAGCGGCCGTGGGAGGGCGCGAGTCCGCGCCCGGCTGCCAGGCGGTCCTGGGCTTCGAGGGCACCGGCGCCGAGGTGGAGGTCCGCGCGGCCGCCGCGCGGGAGGCCATGGCCGGGGCGGGCGGCACCCCGCTGGGCCCCGGGCCGGTGGCGCACTGGCGCGGCAACCGGTTCTCCGCGCCCTACCTGCGCGACTCCCTGCTGTCGGCCGGGGTGCTGGCCGAGACCCTGGAGACCGCGGCCCCCTGGAGCGGCCTGCTCCCGCTGTACGCGGCGGTCTCCGGCGCGCTCACCGGGGCGCTGGAGGACGGGGAGGGCGGCGCCGTGGTGATGTGCCACGTGTCGCACACCTACCCCACGGGCGCCTCGCTGTACTTCACGGTGGTGACGGCGGCCGGGGCCGCGCCGCTGGAGCGCTGGGGCCGGGCCAAGCGGGCCGCCTCGGAGGCGATCGCCGCCAATGGCGGGACGATCACCCACCACCACGCGGTGGGGACCGACCACCTGCCGTGGATGGCCGCGGAGATCGGCCCCCTGGGCGGGGAGGTGCTGCGCGCGGTCAAGGCCGCGCTGGACCCGGAGGGGGTCCTGAACCCGGGCAAGCTCATCCCCGCCCCGTAGGGCGGCGTCCGGCCGGGCCCCGGGGGCGGCCGTCCGCCCCCCGGGAGGACCTCAGGCCCGCTCCCCCTCTCGGGAGAGCTGGCGCTCCACCCGTCCGGCGAAGTCGGCGAGGAAGTCCAGGGCCTCGGCCTCGCCGACGCCGTCGCCTCCGCCGACGGTGTAGGAGACCGTCACACCGACGTTGACGGTGACGAAGACCGCCGAGCCGTAGGCGTCGCCGTCGGTGTGCCCGTCGCCCTCGAAGAGCACCGCGTACCCGGTGTCGCCCGCGGACACGGGGCGCCAGTCCAGGAGCACCGCCGTCTGGTCCTGCTCCTCCTCGTGGTGCCCCAGCTCGCGGTCGCGGAGCTGGTCCTCGAGCTCCCCGTGGAACCTCTCGACGGCCTCCCCGCCGTCCTCGTACTCGAAGAGGGAGGCGGTGACGTGCAGGGGAAAGCCGTCGACGTTCCCGACACTGCAGTTGAGGTAGCCGAGCACGCCCGCCTCGGCCAGGTACGCCGTCCCGTCGTCCTCGACGGTGGTGTACTCGCCCTCGGCGCGGGGGCTCTCGGTGCCGGGCACGGAGTCCACCACCTCGGCGGGCAGCAGCCGTCCGCAGTCGGGAAGTCCCGCGTAGGGGCGGCCGTCGGCGATGTTCCACACCACGACGCCCAGGGAGGCCGCC
>NZ_QPFC01000105.1:0-9851 GCF_003427465.1 Nocardiopsis sp. TNDT3
GCGGAGCACGTGCCCCGCACGTGCTCCGCTCCCCTTTCGCGTGGCCGCCCCGGGCGGGGCTCACGTCGTGGAGCGCTCCTGCTCCGGTTCGAGGCGGCGGATGCCGAAACCCCGGGTCAGCGGCGCGAGGAAGGCGATCAGGGCGGAGAACAGGAAACCGCTCCAGTTGAACACCGCCCACGGCAGGAACTCGAAGTTGGCCACGCCCAGGGTGGTGGCGAAGAAGACGCCCGACACCGTCCAGGGCATCAGCACCTCGGTGATCGTGACCGAGTCCTCCATGCTGCGCGACAGGTTGACCGGGTGCAGGTTCCTGGCCCGGTAGGCGTCGCCGTAGACGTCCTTGACCAGGAAGAAGGACACCAGCGCGTTGGAGGTGCCGTTGATGATGGTGAAGCCGGAGAGCAGGGTGGTGAGGATGAGGCTTCCTGTGGACCGCAGCCTGGCGATGAGCCCCTCCAGCAGGACCCGCAGCACGCCCGACTTCTCCAGCGCCGAGGCGAAGAAGAAGGCGCAGAAGACGAAGAACGCCGAGTTGTACATCGAGTACAGCCCGCCCCGGTTCACCAGCTCGGCCAGGACGTCGGAGACCCCGTCCCCCTGCGGCAGCATGTCGGTGGTGAAGCCGGAGACGACCGAGGCGAACAGGTCGCCCACGCTCGCCCCCTGGACCAGCAGCGCGATCAGCAGCGCCGTCATGGACGACGCGAACAGCACGACCAGCGGAGGCTTGCGCATGATCGACCCGGCGAGCACGACCACCGCCGGGATCAGCAGCAGCGGGTTGAGGGTGAACAGCTCGTTCAGCTCGGTGACGACCTCGTCGATACCGCCCAGACCGGCGGACGAGGTGGTGATGGTGGTGCCCGCGAGCAGGAAGACGACGGCGGCCAGCACCGACGAGGGCATGGCCGTGTAGAGCATGTGCCGGATGTGCTCGTAGAGGTTGGCGCCCGCCGCGAGCGAGCTCATGTTGGTGGTGTCCGACAGCGGCGAGAGCTTGTCCCCGAAGTAGGCGCCGGACACGACCGCGCCCGCCGTGATCGCCAGCGACACGTCCATCGTCTGGGCCACCCCGATCAGGGCGACGCCGATCGTGCCGCCCGAGCCCCAGGAGGTGCCGGTGAAGGTGGAGACCAGCGCGGTGGCCAGGAAGGCCAGCACGTACAGGTAGGACGGGTTGATGAGCTCCAGGCCGTAGTAGACCATGAGGGGGATCGTCCCGGCGATCATCCACGAGCCGATGAGCATGCCGATGCTCAGCAGGATCAGGACCGCGGGCAGGGCGCTCCTGAGCTTGTCGCCCATGTTCGTCAGCACGTCGTCCCAGCGCACGCCGTGCCAGAGCGCGAAGAGTGCGAACACCACCCCCGCGAAGATGAGCATGAGCTCGGCGGGGTACTTCAGGACGCCGATGCCGCCGACCAGGATGGCGACGGTGATGACCACGGGGACGCACGCCGCCGCCACGCCGGGTCGGCGGACGTGTTCGTCCGGGGGGTTAGCCATCTACTTTCCTCTCGGTGATGACCGCTTTCGGTCCTCTACAGTGCGGTGAAGGCCCTTTCGAGATCCTCGATCTGGCTGTCGGCCCCCTCCAGGCCCACGGAGAGGCGGACCATTCCGGGGGAGAATCCCCTCTCCCGCAACGCCTCCTCGTTTCCGGGCCGGACGGGGGCGGTGACCAGGCTTTCGTAACCGCCCCAGCTCGCGCCGATCCGGAACAGCGAAAGACGGTTGATGAAGGCCGCGACCTTCTCGAAGGAACCGTCCTTCAGGTCGAAACTGAGCAGCCCGGAGAAACCGCTGAACTGGTCCTTGACCAGGGGGTCGTCGGGCCGGTGGTCGTGGTGGGGGTGGTGGATCGCCGCCACCTCGGGCCGGGTCGCCAGGTAGTCGATGACCCGCACGGCGCTGCGCTCGTGCTCGGCCATCCTGATCGGCAGCGTCCGCAGCCCGCGCAGCACCATCGACGCCTCGACGGCCGACATGACCGAGCCCAGGAGCTGGAACCCCGTGTAGAAGAGGTCGCGCACGAAGGAGGCCGGGCCGATCACCGCCCCGCCCAGGACGTCGCTGTGACCGCCGATGTACTTGGTGCACGAGTGGATGACGATGTCCACCCCGGCCAGGATCGGCTTCTGGAAGAGCGGCGTGGACCAGGTGTTGTCCATCACGGTCCAGACGCCCCTGGCCCGTGCGGTCCGGGTGATCGCGGCCAGGTCCAGGACCTTCATCCGCATGGTCCCGGGGCTCTCGACGTAGACCAGCGCCGTGTTCTCGCGCAGGTGGGGCTCGATGTCGGACGTGCCGTCGGGCAGCACGGTGTGGTCGATGCCGAAACCGCGCAGGTGCTCGGCCATCTCCAGGGCCGGGCCGTAGGTGCTGTTGACGAAGAGGATGTGGTCCCCGCCGCGCAGCAGGCTCATCAGGACGGCGCTGATGGCCCCCATTCCGGAACCGAAGCACTTACAGGCCTCGCCGCGCTCCAGAAGGGCCAGCCTCTCCTCCAGAAAGGCCACCGTGGGATTGGCGCCGCGGCTGTAGACGTACCTCTCGTGTTCCTGTTCCTGCTCCTGGATGAACGCCTCGAACGAGGGTTTGGTGAAAATGCTGGTCTGGAAAACCGGAGGGGCGACCGCGCCGTGGACGTTCTCCGCCCCCTCCCACGCGCTCATGCAGATTTCCCTGTCGGACCTGTCCACCGTTGCCCTCCGGTCGGCTCGTGGGCGCGCTCGTGCGGGTGCGGTGGGGGGAGGTTTCCGACCCGCCGCCGCGCCCGCCGTCGCCGCCCGTGTGCGGGCGGTGCCCGCGCTCGTGTCGGTGCGGTCGGCGGTCGCCCGTGGCAGGCGACACCGCTCGCACGCGTGCTCACGGCAGGGCCGCGCGGTCGAGACGACGCGGGGCCCGTGCCGGTGCGGTCATCTTGTAGTACAAGCTGCTAAGTAGTCAATGGGGTGGTGCTGGTCAGCCCGCGGGTTCCGGTCTCTGTACGCTGGGGAGTCGGCACATCCCTCCAGCGAAGGACGAGGCGTACACGATGGGATCAGCGTCGCCGGGAACCCAGGGCGAAGGGCTCGCGGGCCGGTCCCAGCCGCGGCACGCCCGGCCGAACTCGCTGACCTCGCAGGTCGTCGCCTTCGTGGAGGAGCTGTGCGTGGGTCCCGACGCGCGGCCGGGCAGCCAGCTGCCCTCGGAGAAGGAACTCGCCGAACGCTTCGGCGTGAGCCGGGTCGTGCTGCGCGAGGCCCTGAGGACCCTGGAGGCCAAGGGCCTGATCCACCGCCGCCAGGGCAAACCCGCGGTCATCGCCTCGCCCAACGCCCTGCCGGTGGAGAACTTCGTGGCCCTGTCGGTGCTGCGCGACCGCCGGGCGCTGATGGAGTTCACCGAGATCCGCAAGGCGCTGGAGGTGCACGGCGCCCGGCTGGCCGCGCAGCGCATCGCCGGACCGGAGGAGGAGCAGACCCGCGAGGACATCGCCCGGGCCCGCCAGGCCATCGCCGACATGCGCGCCGCGCCCCTGGACGTGCCCAACCGCGTGCGCACCGACTTCGCCTTCCACCAGGCCCTGATCTCGGCCTCGGGCAACCGGAGCCTCACCCAGATCCTGGACGCGCTCGAACGGTCCCTGGCCGACAGCCGCGAGCAGAGCCACCGCCGGTTCCTGGCCACGGCGCAGGACCCGGCGGTGTCCGCGACCGAGCACGAGGAGGTCCTGGAGGCGGTGCTGAGCGGCGACCCCGCCCGCGCGGTGGCGGCGATGGAGGAGCACCTCCAGGTCACCCTGCGCGAGATCGAGACCCGCCCCAAACCCGCGGCAGCGGAGGGCCGGGACTGACGGGACGCCGGTCGCCGCCGTCCCGGTGGCGCGCGCCCTAACCCGCCGCTCCCGCGACGGGCAGCACCAGGCGCAGCGTCAGCCCGCCGCCCGGGGTGGTCTCGGGCAGCAGCGAGCCCCCCATGGCCTCCATGAGCCCGCGCGCGAGCGCCAGGCCCAGCCCGAGCCCCGTCGCCGCGTCGGTGTCCCCGAGCCGCTGGAAGGGCACGAACATGCGCTCGCGCTCGTGCTCGGGCACCCCGGGGCCGTGGTCGGCCACCAGCAGTTCCACCTGGTCGCCCGTCCAGGAGGCGGTGACCGAGGGCGGCCGGTCGTGCGGGCTGAAGCGCAGGGCGTTGCCCACCACGTTGGCCAGCACCCGCTCCAGCAGGCCGGGGTCGGCCGCGACCTCCGGCAGCTCCTCGGGCACCCGCACCCGCACGGCGCGCCCCTGTCCGTCCAGGTCGTCCAGGACCGCGAACACCGACTCGCGCAGCGACAGGCCCGTGACCGTCACGCCCAGCACGCCCGCCTGGAGGCGGCTCATGTCCAGCAGGTCGGTCACCAGCCGGGTCAGGCGGTCCAGGGACTCGTCCGCCGTGGCCAGCAGTTCGGCCTGGACCTCCTCGCTGAAGCGCACCTCCCGGCTGCGCAGACTGGTCACCGACGCCTTGGCCGAGGCCAGGGGGGCCCGCAGGTCGTGGCTGACCGCGGCCAGCAGCGCGGTGCGCATCCGGTCGGCCTCCGCCAGCGTTCCGGCCGCGGCCGCCTCCTGGGCCAGCCGCTCCTGGCGCAGCGCGACGGCGGCCTGCGCGGCGAAGGCCTCGATGATGCGCCGCTCGCCCGCGCGCGGCCGGTGCCCGTGCAGCACCAGGGTCAGCCCCTCGTCCACCGGGACGTCCACGTCGGCCCCGCCGGGGGCCGAGTGGGGGAGCTCCCCGACGGAGGCGACCGCCTCCCACGCGCAGGGGTCGTTGCGGTGGTCGGGCCGGGAGGAGGCCTGCGGCCTGCGCTCCAGCAGCGCGACCGACTCCAGGGAGAAGGTCTCGCGCAGCCTCTCCAGCAGCGCCTCCAGGGGACGCGAGCCCCGCAGCACGCTTCCGGCCACCGTGGCCAGGGTCTGGGCCTCGGCGCTGGCCCGCGCCGCCTCGCGGGTGCGCCGGGCGGCCTTGTCGACCACCACGCTCACCGCCACGGCCACGAACACGAACACCACGAGGGTGAGCAGGTTGCCCGGCTGGTTGACCACCAGCGTCTCGTAGGGCTCGGTGAAGAAGAGGTTGAGCACCACGAACCCGCTGAACGCCGCCGCCAGCGCGGGCCACAGCCCGCCGACCAGCGCCGTCGCCGTCACGGTGGCGAACACCAGCAGGATTCCGCCGCTGAGGTACTCCTCGCTGTGGGGGACGCCGGTGCCGAACACCAGCAGCGCCAGCGCGGTGAGCGCCAGCGCGTACCCCGCCAGCCTGCGGCGGCGCGAGACCGCTCCCGAGCGGGCCCGTCCGGAGCCGCGCTCGGCCTCCTCCAGGGTGACCAGGTGGACGTCGATGGACTCCGACAGCGCCGCGGTGGCCGCGCCCACCCCCGGCCGCAGCAGGCGGGCGAGCCTGCCCCGCCCGCTCGCGCCCAGGACCAGCTGGGTGGCGTCCACCCCCTGGGCGAACGCGGTCAGCGCGGCGGGCACGTCCTCGCCCAGGACCTGGTGGTAGGTGCCGCCCAGGTCCTCCACCAGCACCCGCTGCCGGGCGAGCAAGGCGGGGTCGGCGCCCACCGGGCCGTCGCCGAGCGCCACGTGCACGGCCAGCAGCTCGACGCCCCTGCCGCGCCCCGCGATCCGGGCGGCCCGGCGGATGAGCGCCTCCCCGCCGGGGCCTCCGCTCAGGCCCACGACCACGCGTTCGCGGGTCTGCCAGGCCGAGGCCGCGCGGTGCTCGCCGCGGTGGCGCCTGAGCTCGTCGTCCACGCGCCCGGCCAGCCACAGCAGCGCCAGCTCGCGCAGGGCGGTCAGGGTGTCGGCCCGGAACCGGTGGCCCAGCGCGGCGTCGATCCGGTCGGGGCCGTAGACGTTGCCGTGCGCGAGCCGCCGCCGCAGGGCCTCGGGCGTCATGTCCACCAGTTCGATCTGGTCGGCCCCGCGCACCCACGCGTCGGGCACGGTCTCGCTCTGGCGGGTGCCGGTGACGCGCTCCACGACGTCGTTGAGCGACTCCAGGTGCTGGACGTCGAGTGTGGACAGCACCGTGATCCCCGCCTCCAGCAGGGTCTCGATGTCCTGCCAGCGCCGGGCGTTGCGCGCACCCGGGGCGTTGGCGTGCGCGAGGTCGTCCACGAGGACGACCTGCGGACGGCGGGCCAGCACGGCGTCCAGGTCCATCTCCTCCAGGCGGGTTCCGCGGTGGGTCAGGACGGCGCGCGGGATGGTTTCCAGGTCGTCCACCATCGCCTCCGTCATCGCCCGGCCGTGGCTCTCCACGAACCCGATGACCACGTCGGCGCCGCGGTCGCGGCGACGGTGCGCCTCGTCCAGCATCCGGTAGGTCTTGCCGACACCGGGCGCCGCGCCCAGGTAGACGCGCAAGTGGCCGCGTGTCATCGTGTGCCCCCTTCCGGCCTCCCCATCCTGACTGGTCACGGAGGTGTTTTCGGACATTTCACTGCTAACAGGGCGCTAAATCCGGCCCTCGGGCTGCCAAGGGAGCGTTAGCGTTCCCCCCGTGCCGGCCGCAACCGCGCGGAGTCGTCGCGGCGCCGGTGCCGTCGCGACCTGCGGACACGGCGCTCGTGCCGCGGCGACCCGCGGGCGCGGCGCGTCTGGCATCGTGAGCGCGAGGCCCCGTCCGGGGCGTCCGAACAGGGGAGACACGGACCAGTATGGACAAGGACACCGGCACCGGCGCGGGCAGAGCGCCCTCGGTCCTCGTCGTCGACGACGACCCCCTCATCCGCAGGACGCTGGAGGTGAACCTGCGGGCCCGCGGCTACACCGCCTACCTCGCCGACACCGGTGAGCACGCGCTGCGGTTGGTGGCCCGCCACCATCCCGACCTGCTCCTGCTCGATCTGGGCCTGTCCGGCATGGACGGCCTGGAGGTCCTGCGGGGGCTGCGCGGGTGGACGGACGTGCCGGTGGTCGTGCTCTCGGGGCGCGACACCGAGCCCATGAAGGTCCAGGCGCTGGACCTGGGCGCCGACGACTACGTCATCAAGCCCTTCGGGATGGACGAGCTGTTCGCCCGGGTGCGCGCGGCCATGCGCCGCTCCGCGGTGCCCGAGTACGAGGCGGCGGTGGACACCGCCGACTTCACGGTGGACCTGGCCGCCAAGCAGGTCCTGCGCGGCGGCGAGCCCGTGCGGCTGACCCCGCGCCAGTGGCACATCGTGGAGGTCCTGGCGCGCAACCCCGACCGCCTGGTCACCCACAAGCACCTGCTCAACGAGGTGTGGGGACCCGCGTACGGGCGCGAGACCAACTACCTGCGGGTGTTCATGACCAAGATCCGCCAGCGCCTGGAGCCGGATCCGCCCCGGCCGCGCTACTTCCTCACCGAACCCGGGCTGGGCTACCGGTTCCGGCCGGGCGGTGGAGTCGCCGGGGGAGGGGCCGCTGGACCGGAAGGCCGGGAGAACGGCCGGTGAGAACGGGAACCGGGCAGTACCCGCCGGGCCCGCGGGCACCACGGGTCCCGAGGATCCCGGTCCGCGCCGGTGCCCGCGCGGACCGGAGGCTGCGCGACCTGTCCGGGTGGATCAAGCCGCCGCAGCTCACGGCGGCGGCCTTCGCCGCCCTGATCCTGGTCGGCGCGGGCCTGCTGTCCCTGCCCGCCGCCACCGAGGCCGGGGAGCGGGCGCCCTTCGACACGGCCCTGTTCACCGCCACCTCGGCGGCCAGCGTGACCGGCCTGGCGGTGGTGGACACCGCCTCCTACTGGTCGGGGCTGGGCGAGGCGGTGATCCTGGCCCTGATCCAGGTCGGCGGGTTCGGCATCATGGCGCTGGCCACCGTCCTGACCCTGGTGGTCGGGCGGCAGCTCGGGCTGCGGATGGCGGTGCGCACGGGCTCGGAGGCCAAGGTGGTCACGCTGGGCGAGGTGCGCCAGCTGGTCACCGGGGTCCTCGTGGTGACGGTGGTGTTCGAGACGGCCCTGGCCGTGGCGCTGGCGCTGCGCTGGTGGCTGGGGTACGGGCTGTCCCTGCCCGAGGCCGTCTACACGGGCGTCTTCCACGCCGTCTCGGCCTTCAACAACGCCGGGTTCGCGCTCTACGCCGACAGCCTCATGGGGTTCGCCGAGGACCCGTGGATCACGGTCCCGGTGGCCCTGGGGGTCCTGGCCGGAGGGCTCGGGTTCCCGGTGTGGGTGGAGCTGTGGCGCTTCACCCGGCGCCGCGCCGAGCACCGCCACTGGACGCTGCACGCCAAGATCACCCTGGTGGTGACGGGGCTGCTGCTCGTGGTGGGGTTCGTGGCCTTCCTGGCCCTGGAGTGGTCCAATCCGGCGACCATGGGCGGACTCGACCTGCGCGGGAAGCTGCTCACCGCGTTCTTCCAGTCGGTGATGCCGCGCACGGCGGGCTTCAACAGCCTCGACTTCGGACAGATGAACACCCAGACGCTGCTGGTCACCGACATCCTGATGTTCGTCGGGGGAGGCAGCGCGGGCACGGCCGGGGGCATCAAGGTGACGACCTTCGCCGTGCTGGCCTTCGTGGTCTACGCCAACGTGCGCGGTGAGCCCACGGTCCACGTGTCGGGCCGCCGCCTGGCCGAGGGCACCACCTCGCAGGCGACCACGGTGGCGCTGCTGGCGCTGGGCCTGGTGCTGGCGGGGACGCTGACGCTGATGACGATCACCCCGTTCACCCTGGACCAGATCCTGTTCGAGACGACGTCGGCCTTCGCCACGGTCGGGCTGTCCACCGGCATCACGGCCGACCTGCCGCTGCTGGGGCAGGCGGTGCTGATGTTCTTGATGTTCGTGGGCAGGATCGGGCCGATCACGCTGGCCTCGGCCCTGGCGCTGCGCCGCCGCCCCCGCCTGTACGAGCTGCCCGAGGAACGGCCGATCGTCGGTTGAGCGGTGAGCGGTGAGCGGTGAGCGGTGAGCGTTCAGCGGTAGGCGCTGGTCAGAGCGCGGTCAGAGGTGAACGGTCAGCGGTGTGCGGGCTGCCGGAGTTCGCGTCCCCGCTCCTGCCCGGTGCCACGCCGGCGGCGGGGCTTCGAGCCCCGCACGGGTCGCGACGGCCTGAGGGTCGGTGGCCCCGCCCTGGTCGGCGTCACGCCGCTGGCGCGCGCCGCTGTCAAAGCGGCGTTCGCCGGGGGAGGGCAGCGGCCCCCAACCCTTTCCGGAGAGCGCCGCGATCCCTACTCCCGCCGGGCGAGGGCGGCGGTGATCTCGGCGACGGTGGCCTTGGCCGTGCGCCCTGCGCCGATGAGGGTGGCCGACGCGGCACCGGTCCAGTCCCCGTAGCCCAGCAGGAACAGCCGGGGTTCGGCCACGGAGCGGGTCCCCTCCAGCGCGATCCGGCCACGGCCGTCCGCCAGCCCCAGCGGGGCCAGGTGGTCCAGCACCGGCCGGAACCCCGTGCACCACAGGACGGCGTCGCAGTCCAGGGAGGTGCCGTCGTTCCAGGCCACACCGGTGCGGGTGAGGCGGTCGAACATCGGCTCGGCCTTGAGCGCGCCGCGCTCGCGCGCCTCGCGGACCGTCGGCACCACCACGATGTCCCCCAGATCACCGACTCCCTCGGGGGCCTCCTCGCCCCGCTGCGCCGCCCGCTGCGCGCGGGTGGCGACGCCGAACAGGGCGCGCCCGTCCAGGTCGTCGGGCAGGAACCGGGGCGGGCGCGCGGTGGCCCAGGTGGTCTCGGCCACCTCGGACAGTTCGGCGAGGATCTGGGCCGCGGAGTTGCCGCCGCCCACGACCACGACCCGCTGCCCGGCGAACTCCTCCGGCCCCCGGTAGCCGACCGTGTGCAGCTGCCTGCCCGCGAACAGCCCCCGGCCCGCGACGTCGGGGACGTGGGGCGCCCGCCA
>NZ_QPFC01000971.1:0-2371 GCF_003427465.1 Nocardiopsis sp. TNDT3
CTCCCCGCCCCGCCGCGCCTGCCCGGCCGCCTGCGCGCCGGCTTCCTCGCCCCCTACCGCGATCTCCCCGAGCGGACCCGCCGCCTGCTGCTGCTCGCCGCCCTCGGCGACGAGCCCCGCGTCCACCGGCTGCTGGAGGCCTGCGAGGAACCCGGACCGAACACCACCGGCCCCGGACCGACCGTCACCGACCTCGAACCCGCCGAGGAGCGCGGCCTGGTGCGGGTGGAGGGCGACACCGTCGTCTTCACCGACCCCCTGGCGCGCGAGGCCATCGCCCAGGACGCCCCCGCCGGGCGACTGCGCGCCGCGCACCGGGCCCTGGCCCGCGCCTGCGACCCCGAACTCTCGCCCGCCGAGTTCGTCCGCCACACCGCCTCGGGGGCCGACGCGCCCGACGCCGGGCTCGCCGAAGCCGCCACCGCCGCCGCCCGGCGCGTCAAGCGGATCGAGGGCCGCCTCGCCGCCTCCCACGCCTACGAGCGCGCCGCCGACCTGTGCCCCGACCCCGACGAGCGCGCCTGCCGACTGAACACGGCCTCCTACGAGGCCTACATGGCCGGGAGCTCGGCGCGCGCCACCCGGCTGCTCGCGCGGGCGCGCCCCCTGGCGGTGACGGACCGGCGGCGGGCGACCTCCGACCTCATCGACGCCCAGATCGCCATGCGCGGCGAGAACGCCATGGACGTCGCCGAACGCCTGCTCACCGTAGGCCGCGAACTCATCCCCCACGACCGCTTCCTGGCCCTGCGCGCCCTCGTGCGCTCGGCCGACGCCGCCTCCCTCGCCGGGGACGCCGTCCGCCACGGCCGGGCCGCCGAACTGGCCCTGCCCCTGGTCGGCCCGGACGACCCGGCGCCGATGCGCATGGTCGCGTCCTTCCTGGAGGGGTGCGCGGTCTCCTTCCGCGGCGACTACCCCGGCTCCACCCCGCTGCTGCGCGAGGCCACCGGGCTGGCCGCGATCGCCAAGCCCTCCGAACTGGTCTGGGCGGGCATCAGCGGCCTGCGCCTGGGCGACGCGCCGTTCGTGCGCTCGGTGACCTCGCGCGCCGTCGAGGTCGGCCGCCTGCGCGGCGAACGGGCCACCCTGCCCGCCGCGCTGGGCTTCCTGGTCTTCTCCGAGTTCTGGAGCGGGCGCTTCCCCTCGGCCGCGGGGACCGCCCTGACCGGCCTGCGGGTCTCCCGCGAGACCGGCCAGACCGTGTGGGCCACCCAGCACCTGGCGTCCCTGGCGATGATCGCCGCCATCCAGGGAGACGTGGACACCTGCCGCATCCGGGCGCGCGCGGTCGCCGCCCAGGCGGGGGAGAACAGCCTCGGCCTCGCCGCCGCCCTGTCGGCGTGGGCACTGGCCGTCCTGGAGCTGTCCCGGGGCAACGCCGCGGAGGCGTTCTTCCGGCTGCGCGCCCTGGTCCACGCCGCCCCAGGGCACGGCCACCCCACCATGCGGCTGCTCACCGCCCCGCACTTCGTGGAGGCGGCGACCCGCATGGGCGAGACCGAGTGGGCGCGCACCTCCCTGGCCGGGTACCGGCGCTGGGCCGAGTCGGTGGGCAGCCCGAGCACGCTGGCGCTGGCCGCCCGGGGCTCGGGCCTGCTGGCCGCGGGCGACGAGGCATGCGACCACTTCGAGAACGCGCTGGCCCTGCACCGGGCCTGCGGCGACGACGACGTCGAGCACGCGCGCACCCAGCTGCTGTTCGGCGCCCACCTGCGCCGGGCCCGCCTGCCCGGCCGGGCCCGCGAGCACCTGTACAACGCGCTGGAGTCCTTCGAACGCTTCGGGGCGCGGCTGTGGGTGCGCCAGACCCGCGCCGAGCTGCGCGCGATCGGGACCGCCGAACGCGGCCCCGACCCCGTCTCCACCAGCGAGCTGACCGCGCAACAGCAGCAGATCGCCCGGCTGGTCGCCGAGGGGGCCACCAACCGCGAGGTGGCCGCCCACATGTTCATCAGCCCGCGCACGGTCGAGCACCACCTGCGCGGCATCTTCCGCAAGCTCAACATCAGGTCCCGCGTGGACCTGGCCCGCCTGTTCAACTGACCCCGGGCCGACGGTCGAGGCGCCGCCGGACACCCCCCTCATACCAACTGGTCGGTACGCCTCCGGTCGAAGAGAAAGGCAGCCCATGACGACGACCGCAACGGAGCACCTCCTGAGCGCTGACGGGGTGACCGTGCGCTTCGGGGGCCTCACCGCGCTCGACGGCGTCGGACTCCGGGTCGCGCCCGGGTCCGTCGTCGGCCTCATCGGCCCCAACGGAGCGGGCAAGACCACCCTGTTCAACGTCCTGTCCGGCGTCCTGCGCCCCACCGCCGGGACCATCACCTGGAAGGGCGCCCCGCCGCCCGGCCGCCGCCCCCACCAC
>NZ_QPFC01000972.1:0-3791 GCF_003427465.1 Nocardiopsis sp. TNDT3
GCCCTCGGTGACCGTGCCGGCCGGCGCGGTCACCGAGGGCGCCGTCCCCGCCGTGCGGGGACGGCCCCGGCTCAGGCGGGGCGGCCGCGCAGGTAGGCCAGGACCGCCTGGACGCGGCGGTGCACCCCGTCGTCCGGGGGCAGGTCGAGCTTGGCCAGGATGTTGCCCACGTGCTTGCCGACGGCGGCGTCGCTGACCACCAGGTGGCGGGCGATCGCCCCGTTGGAGCGGCCCTCGGCCATCAGGGCGAGGACCTCGCGCTCGCGCGGGGTCAGGCGCTCCAGCGGGTCGGCGCGGCGGCGCAGCAGCTGGCGGACCACCTCGGGGTCGACGAAGGTCTCGCCGTCCACCACCCGGCGCAGCACGGAGGCGAACTCGCGGACGTCGCCGACCCTCTGCTTGAGCAGGTAGCCCACGCCCTGACCGCTGCCGGAGTCGAGCAGGTCGGTGGCGTAGCTCAGCTCCACGTACTGGCTCAGCGCGACCACCGCCAGGCCCGGGCGCTCGCGGCGCAGCCGGACGGCGGCCCGCAGCCCCTCGTCGGTGAAGCCGGGCGGCATGCGGATGTCGGTGACCACGAGGCCGGGTCCGTGCTCGGCGACGGCCGACACCAGCGCCTCGGCGTCGCCGACCGAGGCCACGACGGGGAAGCCGAAGCGCTCCAGGATCCCGGACAGCCCCTCTCTGAGCAGCACGCCGTCCTCGGCCAGGACGGTGGGCACCAGGGGCGCGTCGGGGGTCACGCCAGCGGTGTCGGGGGAACGGGTCCGCACGGAAGCTCCACTCGGATTCGGGTAGGTCCGCCCCGGGGGCTGGACAGCTCCATTGTGCCGCCCATGACCGCGACCCGGTCCCCGAGCCCGGTGAGCCCGGACCCGCGTGCGGGGTCGGCGCCGCCCGCGCCGTGGTCGGTGACCTCCACCAGCAGGGTGTCGGGCCGGCCCGGCGCGCCGGGGGCCGTGCTGGCGTGCACGGTGGCGGCGTCGGCCCCGGCGTGCTTGCAGACGTTGGTCAGGGCCTCGGCGACCACGAAGTAGGCCGTGCCCTCCACGTGCGCGGGCAGGCGTTCACCGATCCGCACGTGCACCGTCACGGGCACGGGGCAGCGGTCGGCCAGCTCCTCCAGGGCGGCGGGCAGTCCCCGGTCGGTGAGGACCCGGGGGTGGATGCCGCGCACCAGCTCGCGCAGCTCGGTGATGAGCTCGTCGGCCTTGGCCTGGGCGGCGACCACGCGCTGGTCGGCCTCGCTGCCCTCCTCCAGGTCCAGGCGGGCCACGCCCAGGTCCACGGACAGGGCGACCAGGCGCTGCTGGGCGCCGTCGTGCAGGTCGCGTTCGATGCGCCTGCGCTCGTACTCGAAGGCGTTGACCAGGCGGGCCCGCGACTCGGTGACCTGGTTGAGTTCGGCGTGCAGGACTCCCTTGGGCGGGCCGACCAGCAGGGTGCGGGCCAGCAGGGAGTGCAGGCACGCCATGGCCGCCGACGCGTAGAGCAGGACGACCAGCAGCGGCGGGGCCAGGAGGGTGTAGGGCACCGCCTCGGCGCTGGAGGTGAGCGTCACGAGGCCGAGGTCGACGACGGAGCCGGGGCTGTCGTCCAGCAGGAGCGGACCGGAGGCCAGGACGATCACGAGCAGCAGCAGGAAGCCGGTGAGCATGGCGTTGACCCCCGCCAGGGGGAGCATCAGCCCCGCGTAGGCCACCTCCCGCCAGGTGGCGGCCTCGGTGTAGCGGGTGCGCACCCACCCCCACAGCCCGGGGACCGGTTCGCGGTGCCCGCTCTCCCGGGGGCCGCCCCCGACCAGGCCCAGGCGCCAGCGCTCCAGCGCGCCCAGGGGGATCGCGACCAGCGGTCCGAACAGGAACGTGAACGCCAGGCACAGGGCCAGCACCAGCACGATGCCGCCGTAGTCGAAGGCCTCGATCCCTCCGCTCCAGGCCATGAACAGCGCCACCCAGGGGGCCAGGACGGGCGAGGCGACGAAGAACAGGACGGAGGCCACCAGGACGGTGCCGCCGCTGTAGGCGAGACCGCGCCAGGGCCAGGAGGTGAGCAGGAAACGCCTCGTCGTGAGCGCCTGGAACAGGGCGCGCGGCGGGTTCGGGGACTCCGCGGGAGTGGTCATGGGCCAACGTTAGGCAGGCCCGGCGCGGGCCGGAATCGGCCGCGCCACCGGGTCGGGGGTGGGGCTGGCCCTACCTTCCTGGCCCCGGTTCCGGGCGTTCGCCGACCGACCTGCGTCGCCGCCGTTGCGGGCCGGGTGCCTTCGGGGGGAGTGGCCGCGCGTGCGCCGCAGCTCAGGACGATAGGGTCGGACGACGTGAGTGCGAAACCGCTGATCCCTGATGTCCTGGCTGCCCGCTACGCGTCCGCGGAGCTGACCCGGCTGTGGTCCCCCGAGTACAAGGTGGTCGCCGAGCGGCGGCTGTGGCTGGCCGTGCTGCGCGCCCAGGCGCGTCTGGGCGTGGACGTCCCGGCCGGTGTGGTCGAGGACTACGAGAAGGTCCTGGAGCAGGTGGACCTGGCCTCCATCGCCGAACGCGAGCGGGTCACCCGCCACGACGTCAAGGCCCGCATCGAGGAGTTCAACGCCCTCGCCGGGCACGAGCACGTGCACAAGGGCATGACCTCGCGCGACCTGACCGAGAACGTCGAGCAGCTCCAGGTGCGCGACAGCCTGCTGCTGGCCCGCGACCGGGTGGTGGCGCTGCTGGCGCGGCTGGGGAGGCTCTCGGCCGAGTACGGCGAGACGGTGATGGCGGGCCGCTCCCACAACGTGGCGGCGCAGGCCACGACGCTCGGCAAGCGGTTCGCGTCGATCGCCGACGAGGTGCTGGTCGCCCACGGGCGGCTGGAGGAGCTGATCTCCCGCTACCCGCTGCGCGGGATCAAGGGCCCGGTGGGCACCGCGCAGGACATGCTGGACCTGCTGGGCGGGGACCGCGCCGCGCTCAGCGCGCTGGAGGACGGGGTGGCCTCCCACCTCGGGTTCGAGCGGCGCTTCACCAGCGTGGGCCAGGTCTACCCGCGCTCGCTGGACTTCGAGGTGCTGACCGCGCTGGTGCAGCTGGCCGCCGGTCCCTCCTCGCTGGCCAAGACGATCCGCCTGATGGCCGGGCACGAGCTGGTCACCGAGGGGTTCGCCGAGGGTCAGGTGGGCTCCTCGGCCATGCCGCACAAGATGAACACGCGCTCGTGCGAGCGGGTCAACGGGCTGACCGTGATCCTGCGCGGGTACGCGTCCATGGCCGGTGAACTGGCCGGGGACCAGTGGAACGAGGGCGACGTGTCCTGCTCGGTGGTGCGCCGGGTGGCCCTGCCGGACGCGTTCTTCGCCTTCGACGGGCTGGTGGAGACGATGCTGACGGTGCTGGACGAGTTCGGGGCCTTCCCCGCGGTGGTCTCCGCCGAGCTCGACCGCTACCTGCCGTTCCTGGCCACGACCAAGATGCTCATGGCCGCGGTGCGCGCCGGGGTGGGCCGCGAGACCGCCCACGAGCTGATCAAGGAGCACGCGGTGGGCTCGGCCCTGGCCATGCGCCAGGAGGGTGCGGGCAACCGGCTGCTGGACCGCCTGGCCGAGGACGGGCGCTTCCCGCTCGGCAGGGAGGAGCTGGACGCGCTGCTGGCCGACCGGATCACCTTCACCGGCGCCGCCGCCGACCAGGTGGCCGCCGTGGTGGGGCGGATCGACGCGATCGTGGCCGCGCACCCGGAGGCGGCCGCCTACTCCCCCGGTTCGATCCTGTAGGGGAATCCGGGTTCGCCTGGCGAGGGGCCGGGGACGGCGC
>NZ_QPFC01000973.1:0-5453 GCF_003427465.1 Nocardiopsis sp. TNDT3
GGGTCAGGGCGGGGGAGCGGCTACCGTCCCCCCGGGGGTGATCTCGGGCGGGATGAGTTCGCGCCGTCCTCCCGGGAGCGGCGGGCTGCCGCGCGCGGCCTCGGCGGCCAGCCGGGTCACGGCGGCCGACATCCGCTCGACGGGCAGCTCGACCCGGGTCACGTCCAGTCCCGCGAGGTCCTCGGGGAAGCTGCCGATGGCCACCAGGGAGACGTCCCCGGGCACGTCGGTGCCGCGCGCGGCGAGGTGGCGCAGGACCCCGGGCACGGCGGCGGGGTGCTGGAGGGCGAGCGCGGTGGGCGGGCGCTCCCCGTCGAGGAGCGCGTCCAGCCGCCGGTACAGCTCGGCGGGGTCCTTCGCCGAGGGCAGGACGCGCACGGGGACGCCGAGTTCGGCGGCGGCGCGTTCGGCCCCGCGCAGACCGCGCACGGAGTAGCTGCGACCCGAGGCGATGTCCTCCTCCACCGTCGACACGAAGCACAGGTCGCGGTGCCCGGTCCCGTGCAGCAGGCGCAGCGAGGCGACCGCGGCCTCCTCCCAGTCGAGGTCGGCCCAGGGCGCGGCGTCCTCGTCGGAGGGGCGGCCGAGGACCACCACGGGGAACCCCAGCGCGTCCATCGCGCCGATGCGGGGGTCCTCCATCTCCACGCCCATGATCACCGCGACGTCGGCGAGCCTGCTGCGCGCGGCGCGCTCCAGCCCGTACGCCCCGGCGTCGTCGTCGCGCACGGTCAGGAGCAGCAGGTCGTAGCCCAGCTCCCCGGCGGCGCGGCTCAGCCCGTACATGAACCGCCCGCCGACCGGCAGGTAGCCGGGCGAGGCCAGCGGCAGGGCCAGCGCGATCACGCGGGTGCGGGCGCTGCGCAGGGAGCGCGCACCCGCGTTGGGGTGGTAGCCCAGTTCGTCGATGGCCGTCCGCACCGCGGACCGGGTCCGTTCGGAGACGCGGCGGGAGCCGCTGAGCACGTAGGACACCGTGCTCGGGGCCACGCCCGCCGCCGCGGCGACGTCCTTGATGGTCACCATCGCGGCCTCCCTCCCCCCGCACACCTTTGTCGAAGCGCTTCGACAGCCCGCCGCGCGGATCCGTCGAATCGATTCGATGAACGGGCACCATGGTAGGAACCACACCCCCGTGTGACAACCCCCTCATCGGAGGATCCTCGCGGAGTCCGGGGCCGGGCCGCCTCGCCCCGGACCGCCGTGCGCCGAACCGGCGGCGCCCCCGTTTGCCGCGCGCCCGTGCGGTCAGGAGCGGGGAGAGGCGGACGAGGGGAGAACGCCATGGGACGCGGAGTCGCGCGCAAGCTGATCGACGCGCACCTGGTCGAGGGGGAGATGGCGCCCGGCGAGGTCATCGGGCTCTCCGTCGACCAGACCCTCACCCAGGACGCCACCGGCACCCTGGTCATGCAGGAGCTGGAGGCCCTCGGCCTGGACCGCACCCGGGCCCGGGTCAGCGTGCAGTACGTGGACCACAACCTGCTCCAGACCGACGAGAAGAACGCGGAGGACCACGCGTTCCTGCACTCCGCGGCGCGCCGGTACGGCCTGTGGTACTCCAAGCCCGGCAACGGCGTCTCCCACCCCACGCACATGCAGCGCTTCGGGGTGCCCGGCGCGACGATGGTCGGCTCGGACTCCCACACCTGCGCCGCCGGATCGCTGGGCATGCTGGCGGTCGGCGTCGGCGGCCTGGAGGTGGCCATGGCCATCGCCGGGCGCCCGCTGCGCGTCCGGGCACCGCTGATCTGGGGCGTGCGCCTGACCGGCGAGCTGCCCCCGTGGACCTCGGCCAAGGACGTCATCCTGGAGATGCTGCGGCGGCACGGGGTCAAGGGCGGGCTCAACCGGATCATCGAGTACCACGGTCCCGGAGTCGCCGCGCTCACCGCCATGGACCGCCACGTCATCGCGAACATGGGCGCCGAGCTGGGCGCCACCACCACGGTCTTCCCCTCCGACGGCGCGGTGCGCGACTTCCTGCGCGCCGAGGGCCGTGAGGACGACTTCACCGAGCTGCTGCCCGACGACGACGCCGACTACGACGTGACCGACGAGATCGACCTGTCCGGGGTGGAGCCGCTCATCGCCCGGCCCTCCTCGCCCGGCGACGTCGTCCCGGTCCGCGAGGTGGCGGGCACCGACGTCAGCCAGGTCGTCATCGGCTCCTCCGCCAATCCGGGACTGCGCGACTACGCGGTCGCCGCCGCCATGGTCAGGGGCCGCCAGACCGACAGCGCGGTCAGCTTCGACGTCAACCCGTCCTCACGCCAGATCCTCTCCGACCTGACCCGCACGGGAGCGACCCTCGACCTCATCCAGGCCGGGGCCCGCATCCACCAGGCCGGATGCCTGGGCTGCATCGGCATGGGCCAGGCGCCCGCCGTCGGCCGCAACTCGCTGCGCACCTTCCCGCGCAACTTCCCCGGCCGCTCGGGCACGGTGGAGGACGCGGTGTGGCTGTGCTCCCCGGAGACGGCCGCCGCCTCCGCGCTCACCGGAGTCATCACCGACCCGCGCGACCTGGCGAGGGAGCTGGGCCTGGACCATCCCGACCTGCGTCCGCCGGAGCGGGCGGCGGTCAACACCGCGATGCTGGTCCCGCCGCTGCCGCCGGAGGAGGCCGCGCGGGTCGAACTCGTCAAGGGGCCCAACATCTCCGCGCTGCCGGACTTCCCGCCCCTGCCCGACCGGATCGAGGCGCCGGTGCTGCTCAAGGTCGGCGACGACGTCTCCACCGACGAGATCTCCCCGGCGGGCGCCCGCGCGCTGCCCTTCCGCTCGAACGTGCCCCGGCTCGCCGAGTTCACCTTCACCCGTATCGACGAGGACTACCCCCGCCGGGCGAGGGAGGCGGGCCGCGAGAGGGGCCACATCGTGGTCGGAGGGGAGAACTACGGGCAGGGCTCCTCCCGCGAGCACGCGGCGATCACCCCCCGCTACCTGGGCCTGCGGGCGGTGATCGCCAAGTCCTTCGCCCGCATCCACTGGCAGAACCTCGCCAACTTCGGTGTGCTGGCCCTGCGGTTCACCGAACCCGGCGACTACGACCGCGTCGGCTCCGGCGACGTCCTCGTCCTGGACGGCCTGGAGGAGGCCCTGACCTCCGGCTCGGAGCTGACCGCGCGCAACACGACGAGGGACGAGGAGTACCGGCTGGACCACCAGCTCTCCCCGGCGCAGGCCGAGGCGGTGCTGGCGGGCGGCCGGATCCCGCTGCTGGCCCGGGAGCTGGACTGACCTGCCCGCCGCCCGGGCCCGACGCCGGGACTCCCCTCAGGAGGCGGTGTCGGAGGAGCGCTGCCTCTCCGGCTCGGCGGCGCTCGGCGCGGTCGGCTCCGCGCTCTCCTCCGGGACCGCGGGGGCGGTGCGGCGCTCGACGAGGTGGGCGCGCAGCGACCAGACCACGGCGCCGATCCACGCCGCCCACACGAGCACGTAGACGGCCGTCTGGGCCGCCGGGGGAAGGGTCAGCCACTCGGTGCCGAGCAGCGTCCGGGTGTTGGTCAGCACGATCAGCCCGCCGACCAGCGAACCGAGGATGCGGGGCGGGATGTAGCGCACGATCCAGGCGGCGATCGGCGCCGCGATGATGCCGCTGATCAGCAGCGCGAGCACCCAGCCGACGTTGATCCCGGCCGCGCCCAGACCGACGAGGAAGCCGAGGCTGGCGGCGAGGGCGACGATGAACTCGCTGGTGTCGATGGTGCCGACGACCTTGCGCGGCTCCATGCGCCCGCTGGCCAGCAGGGCGGGGGTGCCGACCGGGCCCCAGCCGCCGCCTCCGGTGGCGTCGACGAACCCGCCCACCAGGCCGAGCGGGGTCAGGAAGCGCCTGCGCAGGGGCTTGTCCAGGTTCCGGGTCGGCGTGCCCCACGCGGTGAAGCGGATGAGGATGTAGAGGCCGAGCGCGAGCAGGATGCCGGACATGATCGGCGCGGCGGCCTCGGTGGACAGCCAGCTCAGGAAGGTCGCCCCGGCGAACGAGCCGATCGCGCCGGGCAGGGCGATGCGCCGGACGACCTTCCAGTCGACGTTGCCCAGCTTCCAGTGCGAGACGCCCGAGGCCAGCGTGGTGCCGATCTCGGCGAGGTGGACCGTGGCCGAGGCCGCGGCCGGGTTGGTGCCGAAGAGCAGGAGCAGGGTGGTGGAGGTGACGCCGTAGGCCATGCCGAGACTGCCGTCGACGAGCTGGGCGAAGAATCCCGCGATGGCGAGGAGGACGAGAGTGCGCATGTGGGCCTTCCGGTGGGGAGGGATACGCGGGGCGGTGGAGGTCGGCGCGGTGTCCGGCTCCGGACGGAGGGCTCGGATCGGTCCGCCGCGGGCGCCGGATCGGGCGCCGTGCTGGCGATGGAGGTAAATCTACCATGTTGGTAGGAATAGTGGCCAAGTAGATCGCCGGGTGTTTCCGAGGATTTTTCGGCGCCCGCCCGGGGCGGCTCCCGGATCCCGCGCGGCTCCAGGGGTGGCCGCAGAGGGTGTCCGGTGGCGTGCGCCACGAAACCATATTATTCCTACCAACTTAGTTGACTTTAGGGTTCGGCCGGTCCTACCTTCGTGTCACTCGCCGCGAACGGCCCGCGACCGGACGCGTGAGGTGACCGCCGCGCCTTCCCGCCCCATGAGGAGCCCTGCCGTGACCACCACCACGGACCTGTCCCTTCGCCCCGTCGCCGGACGCATCGGCGCCGAGATCTCCGGCGTGCGCCTGGGCCCCGACCTGGACGGGGCCACCGTCGCCTCGATCCGGGCGGCCCTGCTCGCCCACAAGGTGGTCTTCTTCCGCGACCAGCGGCACCTGACCGACGAGACCCAGGCGGGCTTCGCCGCCCTGCTCGGCCCGCTCACCACCCCGCACCCCACCACGGGCGCGGCCTTCGGCGGCGACCACCACGTCCTGCCGATCGACTCCGAGCGGGGCAAGGCCAACAGCTGGCACACCGACGTCACCTTCGTCGACCGCCCGCCGCAGGCCAGCGTCCTGCGCGCCGTCCACCTGCCCCCGCGGGGCGGCGACACCGTCTGGGCCAACACGGCCACGGCCTACCAGGACCTGCCCCAGCCGCTCAAGGACCTCGCCGACGGCCTGCGCGCGGTCCACACCAACGACTACGACTACGCGGCGGTCGCCCCCGAACGCGAGCCCACCGGCGACCTCAGGAAGTACCGGGAGGCCTTCGTCTCCACCCTCTTCAAGACCGAGCACCCCGTGGTGCGCGTCCACCCCGAGACGGGCGAACGGGTCCTGTTCCTCGGCCACTTCGCCCAGCACTTCACCGGCCTGAGCAGCAAGGACTTCCACCACCTGTTCGACCTGCTCCAGCAGCGCGTCACCCGGGCCGAGAACACCGTCCGGTGGAGCTGGCGCGAGGGGGACGTGGCCGTGTGGGACAACCGCGCCACCCAGCACTACGCCGTGGCCGACTACGGGGACGAGCCCCGGCGCC
>NZ_QPFC01000974.1:0-1339 GCF_003427465.1 Nocardiopsis sp. TNDT3
CCGGGGCGGGCGTTCGCGATCGCCTGCCTGCACCAGTCGGCGGTGGCGCCCCGGGCCGTGGTCTGACAGGCGGGCTGTGGTCTGACAGGCGGGCCGTGGCGTGCTCTGGCCGGTGGGCCGTCTCCCGGCGCGTCCCTCATCGGCCACCCGCTGCGAAGGGGTGCGGACCAGGGCCTAACCTGGAGCGCGAACCATCCGAGACCAGCAGGAGCACCATGCCCGCGCCCGAGCCGCCGCGCAAGGCGGAGACGACCGACGTGCCCGAGGCCGGCGGGGCAGTCGCCGACCCGTGGGAGCAGATGCCCGAGGACGCCCTCAACCGGCCGGACCTGGGGGAGGACACCGGGGGCCCCGGCGGGGCCGGGGACTCCGGGACCGGCGCCCGGCCGCTGGACGCCGCGGGGACGAAGGACGCGGGACCCGCGTCCGCGCGCCCGGACGCCTCCGGGGACGCCGACCCGGACGCCTCCCGGGGCGGCCCCGACGCCGCGCGCTCCGGGAGCTGGGCGGACTTCCTGCCCAGCCCGGTGTTCGTGCTGCTGCTGGGCCTGGCGGGGTTCGCGGGCTGGCTGTCGTGGACCGCCGCGGAGCTGGAGTGGGCCGCCGAGGGCACCAGCGTCACCCCGCTGGTCCCGCCGCTGTTCATCCTGCTCTGCTGGATCGTCTCCCTGGCCGTGCACGAGTTCGCGCACGCGCTCGCCGCCTACCTGGCCGGTGACCGCTCCCTGCGCGGCAGCGCCTACCTGCGGCTCAACCCGTTCGCCTACCGGCATGCCTTCGCCGGGCTGGTCCTGCCCTCGGCCTACCTGGGCCTGGGCGCCTTCGGCATGACCGGTCCGCCCACCTACGTGGACTGGGACCGCATCCCGTCCCGGGGCCGCCGCGTCCTGGTGGCACTCGCCGGACCGCTGGCCAGCCTCCTGGTGGCCGCCGCGTTCGCGGTCACCGTGTCCGTTCTGGTCCCCCCGGGCAACGACACCACCAACTGGGCGATCTCGGCGATGGCCTTCCTGTGCTTCGCGAACCTGACGGCCGCCCTGATCAACCTGCTGCCCGTCCCCGGCCTGGACGGCTTCGAGGTGCTGGCCGCCTGGACGCGCGGGAAGTGGGTCACCGCGGCCCGCGCCAACGCGCTGTTCGGCTCGGTGGCCGTGTTCGCGGTCCTGTGGTTCCCGGGCCTGAACGACCTGCTGGTGAACGCGGTGTACGGCCTGTTCGACCTGGTGCTGCCCAACCCGGTGTTCCGCGGCATCGCCTTCTACGGAGAGCTGCTCCTCCAGTTCTGGGCCTGACCGGAACCGGAGCCGCGGGGGCCCGTGAGGCGTGCGCCTCACGGGCC
>NZ_QPFC01000975.1:0-1244 GCF_003427465.1 Nocardiopsis sp. TNDT3
GCCGGGGGGTCCTGCGGCGGGAACTCTTCGGGGTGGTATCCGCCGGGGTACTTCGGGGAGTCGGACACGGTCCGCCCCTTCACGGTCGCGCGGTGGGCCCCTGCCGGGGCCGGGGTTCGGTGTCCGGATCCCTACCCGGTGCCGCGCTCGGTCAAATCCCCGCCCCGGTGCCTTCCGGGGGCGGTGCGGGCCGGGCGGCGGAGGCGGGGGACGAAGAAAGGACCCGACCGGTCCTCGGGGGTCCGGTCGGGTCCCTGTGCCGGGGTTCGGCGGAACCCTTTCGGCGGACTGGTTACAGCCAGGCCCACCCGTTGTCACGGGCAGTAATCACGCGCGTGGTCATGGCATCTACCTTTCGTGTGGCTTCCAGCCCATCCCACGACCACGATGGCGCAGAGCGCTCTCGGTCCGCAAGTCCCATGGGCGAATGTTCATCATTTTATGGCACGGGCACCACCGAAGCCCGCTGAAGCATGGTCCGAATAGCCGAATCCTGGCCCGTTTCCCCAGATCAGAACGACTTTCATTACCGCAGACACAACAACTGCCAGCTTGGCGGCCTGCCAAAACAAGACATCAGCCAGGTCAAATCAACACCATGAATATAACGGAGAGCGACGGCGTTCCCATTTCCCCGGGACGGGAAATCGGGATATCCGGAGGCGCGTTTGGGCGCACCCCCGGAGATCAACACGGGCTGTTACCAGGGAGAACCTACTGAACCGAATGTCGGAAAGCAGAGCTATGCCAGCTTTGCACCATCACATCCGTTCTGTCTGAACGTGACTCTGCGTCATGGCGTCTTCGTTCCGGTCCCGCGGGCGCGCACACGGAGGGGGAGCCCCCAGAGCACCTGTTTCGGTCATGCACAAAACCACATATCCTACTTCCCTCTTCCCGGGCTCATGGTGGTGGCACCCTTCCACGCCGTTCCCGCGGTGTCGTTCGCACCGTTTCCCGCGGGTGCGCGCGGGGTACCGGGCGGTGCGTTCGTCCGTTACCACTCCGCTCACCGAGCGCACATGAGACAATGGGCAGCCCCAGCAGGAGGTCTCCATGCGCATCCGTCTCCCCCGGCCGGCCCTTCTCCTCCTGGCCGGCGGTTGGACACGCCCGCACCGCGTCCGCCCGGACAGACCCGGGTCCCCGGTGCGCGAGAGCCCGTCACACGGCCAGGGACGGGACGGGTAGGAGATCCATGAGCGCACACCCCCTCTTCCCCGCCCAGGCCCCCTGTCCCGGGG
>NZ_QPFC01000976.1:0-2820 GCF_003427465.1 Nocardiopsis sp. TNDT3
GTGCCGGACCAGCCGCACCAGCGAATCGGCGATGCCGGGGCGTCCGGCGGCGTCAGGACCGCGTTCGGCGCCGTCGGGGCTTTCTCCGGCACCGCCGGGACGCCGAGCACCGGCCTCGGAACCCCGGTCGGCGCCCTCCCCGTAGGCCAGCCGGTCGAGTTCGTCGCGGTGGCGCAGCACCTCGACGAAGAGCCGTTCCTTGCTCCCGAAGTGGTGCAGCAGGCCGTTCTGGCTGAGTCCGACCGCGTCGGCGATCTCGCGCACCGTCGCGCGGCTGTACCCGTCGCGTCCGATGACGGTGAGCGCCGCGTCGAGGATCTCCCCGCGCTTGGCCACGCCCTTCGCGTAGGAGCCTCGTCGTGCCATGGCGCGACTGTAGCACTTGCCGCGCGAAAACCGCATGACGTACTGTTTTCGCACGGACGCGTCAACGACCCGCGTTTCCCCGGACAGGAGCGAGCAGCCATGACCCACGACCCAGCCGACCTGAGCGGGCTCACACTGGCGGAGAAGGCCTCGCTGAGCAGCGGCGCCGACTTCTGGACGACCAAGGCCGTGGGGGACGTCCCCTCGCTCGTGCTCACCGACGGGCCGCACGGCGTACGCCGACAGGCCGGTGCCACCGACCACCTGGGCCTGGCGGAGAGCCTGCCCGCGACCTGCTTCCCGCCCGCCGTCGGCCTGTCCCAGAGCTGGGACCCCGACCTGGTCGGGCGGGTGGGCGCGGCCCTGGGCGCCGAGGCCGGGGCGCTGGGCGTGGACGTGCTCCTGGGCCCGGGGATCAACATCAAGCGCGACCCGCGCGGCGGGCGCAACTTCGAGTACTTCTCCGAGGACCCCCTCCTCACCGGCGTCCTGGGCGGCGCCTGGGTGAGCGGCCTCCAGAGCACCGGTGTGGGCGCCTCGCTCAAGCACTTCGCCGCCAACAACGCCGAGCACGACCGGATGCGCTCCAGCTCCAACGTCGACCCGCGCACGCTGCGCGAGATCTACCTGCGCGCCTTCCAGAGGGTCGTGCGCACGTCCGCCCCGTGGACCGTGATGTGCTCCTACAACCGCATCAACGGCGTCTACGCCTCGGAGGACCACTGGCTGCTCACCACGGTGCTGCGCCAGGAGTGGGGCTTCGACGGCGTGGTCGTGAGCGACTGGGGCGCGGTGCAGGACCGGCCCGCCGCGGTCGCCGCCGGGTTGGACCTGGAGATGCCCGGTGACGGCGGCGCGAGCGACGCGCGGCTCCTCGCGGCCGTGGAGGCCGGGGCCTGCTCGACGGAGGACGTGGACACGGCCGCCTCCCGCGTGGCCGCCCTGGCCGCCAGGGCGCGCGGCTCCCGCCGGGACCGCGCGGCGGATCCCGAACGCGCCCCGGAGGTCGGCGCGCGGGAGATCGAGGACCACCACGCCCTCGCCCGCGAGGTGGCCGCGCGGTGCGTCGTCCTGCTCAAGAACGACGGCGCGCTCCTGCCGCTCGCGCCCGACGGGTCCGTCGCGGTGATCGGCGGCTTCGCCCGGAACCCGCGTTACCAGGGCGGCGGCAGCTCCCACGTGAACCCCACGCGCGTGGACGTCCCGCTGGAGGAGATCCGCGCCCTGGCCGGTTCCGGCGCGGTCGCCTTCGCCCCCGGCTACGCCGACCGGGCGCAGGACGGTACGGAACCGGGCGACGCGGCGGCCCTGCGTGAGGAGGCGGTGCGCGCCGCGTCCGAGGCGGACACCGCCGTGGTCTTCCTGGGCCTGGCCGAGCACCAGGAGTCCGAGGGCTTCGACCGGGAGCACATCGAACTCCCCGCCGAACAGCTCGACCTGCTCGCGGCCGTCGTGCGGGCGCAGCCCCGCACGGTCGTCGTGCTCTCCCACGGCGGCGTGCTGCGGCTCGCCCCCGTCGCCGAGCTGGCCCCCGCGGTCCTGGACGGGGCCCTCCTGGGCCAGGCGGGCGGCGGCGCGATCGCCGACGTGCTGTTCGGCCGGGTCAACCCGTCGGGGCGGCTCGGCGAGACGGTGCCGGTCCGGTTGCAGGACACCCCCGCCTACCTCAACTTCCCCGGGGAGAACTCCGCGGTGCTCTACGGCGAGGGCCTGTACGTGGGCTACCGCTGGTACGACGCCCGCGACATGGAGGTGGCCTTCCCCTTCGGGCACGGCCTGTCGTACACGAGCTTCGCCTACTCCGACCTCGAACTGGAGCAGGACGGCGCCGGGATCACGGCGCACCTGACCGTGACCAACACCGGGGACCGGTCCGGGCGCGAGGTCGTGCAGTTCTACGTCGCCAAGCCCGACTCGGCCGTGTCGCGGGCGCCGCGTGAGCTGAAGGGCTTCACGGGCGTGACCCTGGAACCCGGTCGCAGCGAGCGCGTCAGCGTCCCGCTGTCCCGGGAGGACCTGGCGTACTGGGAGGTGCGGGCCGACCGCTGGGTGGTCGAGGGCGGCGAGTACGTGGTGTCGGCGGGCGCTTCGAGCCGCGACCTGCGGGTCACGGCGGCGATCGCGGTCGAGGGCGACGCGCTGCGCCTGCCGGTGACGCTCGACTCCACGCTGGGCGAGGTCATGGCCGACCCCGGGGCGGCGGCCCTCCTCGCCCGGGCCTTCACGCCTCCGGCGGCCGAGGGCTCCGACAACGCCATGGGGATGGACATGGCGCGGATGATGGCCTCGATCCCGATCCGCCGCCTGGCGAGCTTCGGCCCGACGGGACTGGACGAGCTCGAAGCACTCGTCGCGAGGATCAACGCCGAGGACTGAGCGGCCGACCCGGCCGGGCCCGCCGCGCTCGCGACGCGGCCCCGATCCGCCGGGCCGCCCTCACAGGGGCGGCCCGGC